>NZ_JAFBIZ010000011.1 GCF_021531995.1 Faecalicatena contorta | reverse complement strand
CTATTGACTTTTATTTTTTTCGGTATTATCATATCTCTTGAACAAAACGAAGACTTTAATGTAATAAAAAATGTAATAAACAGGAGTGGTAAGCATGGAAGTAAAAAAAGGTAGTTTGTCAATCAGCAGTGAGAATATATTTCCGATTATAAAGAAATGGGTGTATTCTGATCACGATATTTTTGCCCGTGAGATGGTATCAAACGGATGTGATGCGATCACAAAGTTAAAGAAGCTGGATATGATGGGAGAATATCAACTTCCGGATGGTTATAAACCAGCCATCCAGATTGAAGTGAATCCGGAAGAAAAGACGTTGAAGTTTACGGATAATGGTCTTGGTATGACAGCTGATGAAGTAGAGGAGTATATTACACAGATTGCTTTTTCAGGTGCAACACAGTTTCTTGAGAAATATAAAGACAAGACAACAGAAGACGATATGATTGGTCATTTTGGTCTGGGATTCTATTCCGCTTTCATGGTTGCGGATGAAGTTCACATCGATACTCTTTCTTATAAAGAAGGCGCAAAGCCGGTACACTGGGTAAGCAATGGCGGTACCGAATATGAGATGGAAGATGGCGACAAGGACACGGTAGGCTCCACTATGACATTGTACCTGAACGAGGACAGCCTGGAATTTGCAAATGAGTATCGGATGAGAGAAGTAATTGATAAATACTGTTCTTTCATGCCGGTAGAGATCTTCCTTAGCAAAGCGAATGCAGAGCCTGAGTATGAGACAATTGATGAAGCAGAGCTGAAAGAAGATGATGTGGTCGTTGAGCATATCCATGAAGAAGCAAAGATGGAAGAAAAAGAAAATGAAAACGGCGAGAAGGAAATGGTAGAAGTTGAGCCTGCCAAAGAGAAGGTTAAGATCGAAAAACGTCCGGTCTCATTGAGTGATATCCATCCGCTGTGGACAAAGCATCCAAATGAATGCTCAGATGAAGATTATAAGGAATTCTATAGAAAAGTATTTATGGATTATAAGGAGCCATTGTTCTGGATCCATCTGAACATGGATTATCCGTTTAACTTAAAGGGCATTCTGTATTTTCCGAGAATCAATACCGAATACGATTCCATAGAAGGAACGATCAAATTGTATAATAACCAGGTATTTATTGCCGATAATATTAAGGAAGTCATTCCGGAGTACCTGATGGTATTAAAGGGAGTTATTGACTGCCCGGATCTGCCGCTGAACGTATCCAGAAGTGCGCTTCAGAATGATGGATTTGTAAATAAGATCTCCGAGTATATTTCCAAAAAGGTTGCAGATAAACTGGCCGGAATGTGCAAGACAAAGAGAGAAGAATATGAAAAATACTGGGACAGCATCAGTCCGTTCATCAAATTTGGTTGCCTGAAAGATGAAAAGTTCTGTGATAAGATGAAAGATGCAATATTGTTTAAGAATCTGGATCACAAATATCTGACTCTGAAGGACTGCATAGAAGAAAACGGCGGGGAAGTTGTAGAACCGAATGAGAAGAAAGATGAAGAAAATACAGATGAGAACAATGTAGAAGAGATTAAAACAACCATTTATTATGTAACTGATGAGGTTCAGCAGAGTCAGTATATCAATATGTTCAGGAACCAGGGACAGGATGCGGTTATTCTGGGACACAATATCGATTCTCCATTTATCACTCAGCTGGAACAGCGCAATCCAAAGATCCGTTTCCAGAGAATTGACGCCGATGTTACCGAGCATGTAAAAGAAGAAGTGGCAGAGGAAGAGAAGGAAGAGTTTAAGAAGACATCAGACAGCCTGATTGAGATCTTCCGCAAAGAACTTGGCAATGAAAAACTGGATGTTAAGATTGAGAAATTAAAAGATAATAATGTTGCGTCTATGATGACGCTGTCTGAACAGAATCGCCGTATGCAGGAAATGATGAAAATGTACGGTATGAGCGGCATGGATATGGGTGGAGAAAGTACACTGATCCTGAATGCGAACCATCCGCTGGTAAAATATGTAGCAGAGCATAAGGAAGAGGAAAATACAGGACTGATCTGCAAGCAGTTGTATGACCTTGCAATGCTGGCGCATAAACCGCTGAACCCGGATGAAATGACGGCATTTGTAAACAGAAGCAATGAGATTATGATGCTTCTTGCAAAATAATAATTGAAATAAAAAATGAGTAACTGTACAGATACAGTTGCTCATTTTTTATGAGTTGCTGTGAATATCAGAAATCTGTGCGCATAAAGTGAAGCAGCTCTTCGATATAAGAATCCCATTCCCGTTCCAGTGTTTTGTTCAGTGTAAACGTGTGCATGGAGGTTCCGGTAATACATTGAAGGGTAGTTCCATCATAATGAAAGTTCAGATACAGTCCCTGGATATCTTCCGGACGATATCCGGTGAGCCCCTTCTGAAGAAGAAATTCCGGAACTGAAGATGGCGGTAGAGCCAGAACAATCTTAAAGTTCAGAGGGGTACGTTTGCCGCGAATGATACTCAGACAAAATTCTCGTACATGTTTCCAGAGTGAGTAGGTATGTTCCGGAGGATCATCAAAAAAGTCTTTCTGCAGAAATCCATCGATCGAGAATCTGTTGAAGGTGGTGATATTGCCTTCGATAAACAGAAATGAGTCAAAGGTTTCCCGAAGCAGCAGATGAGCCATGCAGTTTTTTGCGGATAATGTATATACATTCATATGGATAACTCCTTTTCTGATAGATAAATCATTGAACAGTAGTAATAGTATAACATATATTTGACTTTTATAGGGGAAAACAGTAAAATAAACTATATGTGCAAATGAGGAGATATTGATATTAAGTGAACGATAAAATGAAAAAAAAGATAGAAAAACTGGAAGAAAAGGATAATGTGCTTCGTGTTGCTGTGATCACAGTTATCGCACTTCTGGCAATCGGAATGATTATTGTGGCTGTAAAACTTATGAATCCGAAAGTGGATACGGACCAGGGGACGGCAATCCTGAAAAAGATGGATAAGACAGATGTGGCGACAGTAGAAAAGAAGGTGCAGGCCCTGGAAGATGAGGAGCGGGCGGCAGATGAGGAATGGGCTAATCGTCCGGTGAAAGAAAAGTTTGCAGATGCATTTATCATCGGGGATTCCATTACACAGGGGCTGTATGAATATGGAGTTCTGGATCAGGCGAATGTCATGGCAGATCGAGGAACGGAAGTGTCAAAAAATAACAGTAATAAGATTGAGGAACATATAGAAAAAGTAAAAGAGCTGAATCCGCAGGTGCTGTTTCTGGCATATGGAATGAATGATGTGGAGGCAGTGCGCGGAGATGCAGATGCATTTCAGGATAACTATCGTCCGATCATTGAGGACCTGAAAAAATCGCTGCCGGATACGAAGATCTATATTAACAGTATCCTTCCGGCGGCGCAGTCAGCAATTGACAGGAATGAATGGTATGGAAATATTCCGGAATTTAATCAGAAACTGAAAGAACTGTGTGAAAAGGAGAGAGTAACATTTATCGATAATACAGATCTTGTGAAAAGTGAGTATTATGCGGATGACGGAATACACATGGCACCGGCTTTTTATACGGCATGGGTGAATCGTATGGCGGAGGTCGCAGAATTATAATGAAAAGAAGAAAGATAGATCTGATCAACATGTTAAAATATGGAATGGTTCTCGTATTTGTTGTCTATATTATATTTCTTGTGTCAAGGCAGGGTGGTAATAATGTGACGGTAAAGACGATCAGCGAGAATATCCTGAAAGTGGCGAAAACGGAAGGAATGACGAAAGGAACAACGCAGGATCTGAAGAAATATTACGGTTTAAATTCCAATGATTTTGACGGTGTTATGCTTTATATTCCGGACGATGTCATGAGTGTAAATGAAATTCTTGTGGTAAAGCTGAAGGATCGGTCACAGGCAGAAGAAGTGGAAAAAGCGGTAGAAAATCGAAGAAAGACACAGAAAAACAGTTTTGAAGGCTATGGTGTACAACAGACGAAGCTGATTAATTCTTCTGTAATGGTGAGCAGAGGATATTATGTTCTGTTTACAATTTCGGAAGATGCAGATGCAATCTATGAAGCGTTTAAGAAAAGTATATAAAAAAGTATATAAAGAGGAATCTAAAAGGGATGTTATTTAGCAGTATTGTATTTTTATTTACATTTTTGCCGATTATTTTAATATTATATTACATTGCGCCGGGACGAATCAAAAACCTGGTGCTGTTGCTGGGGAGCCTTTTGTTTTATGCATGGGGAGAACCGGTCTATATATTCCTGATGATTTTCTCAATTATTTTCAATTATGTCAGTGGACTGGACATTGCAAGAAATCTGAGGAACAGACATGCGAAAAAGAGGAGCCTTGTCTTTAATATTGTGGTGAATCTGTGCGTGCTGGGGTTTTTTAAATATGAGGGCTTTGTACTGGATTCACTGAATGCAGTGCTTCCCTTCCATATTTCATATCAGGAACTGCCGCTCCCGATCGGAATCTCATTTTATACATTTCAGATATTGTCATACATTATAGATGTTTACAGAGAAAATGTAAAGGTACAGAAGAATTTTATGGATTTTGCATTGTATGTAACAATGTTTCCGCAGTTGATTGCCGGACCGATCGTAAAATATGCAGAGATAGAGAAGCAGCTGCATGCCCGCAGGACGTCGTGGAATAAGTTCGGAGACGGTGCAATGTTTTTCATCCGGGGACTCTCCAAAAAAGTTCTGCTTGCCAATACGATCGGAATGGTGTTCGATGAGGTGGCGGGACTTCCGGCAGGACAGGTTTCTGTTCTGAGCGCATGGCTTGGGTGTGCGGCATATACGTTCCAGATCTATTTTGACTTCAGTGGTTATTCGGATATGGCTGTCGGTCTGGGTAAGATGTTTGGGTTTGAATTTGAGAAAAACTTTGATTATCCCTATACTTCCGCAAGTATTACAGAATTCTGGCGCAGATGGCATATCTCACTGAGTACCTGGTTCAGAGAATATCTGTACATTCCGCTGGGCGGCAACCGTGTGTCGGTTGGAAAACATATCAGGAATCTGCTGATTGTATGGTTCATGACAGGATTATGGCATGGAGCTGCATGGAATTTTGTGGCATGGGGATTATATTATGGAGTGATACTGATTATTGAAAAATATCTGCTGACACCGGTTCTTGAGAAACTTCCGAGGTTTTTTGGTCATATTTACAGTCTGCTGCTTGTAATGATCGGATGGGTTTTATTCTTCAGTCCGTCGTTTGGAAGTGCAGCAGGATATATAGGGATGATGTTCGGAGCAGGAGCACATGGAATCGTTGACCGGGAGGGGATTTATCTCCTCACGACGAATCTGATCCTGTGGGTGATACTGATCCTTGGTTCCACACCTGTGGTACATAAAAGATATGAAGCTGTTGTCTGCAGAAAAGAGCAGGAGAAAGTAATTGTGAACTGTATGATATATGCGGTTCTGTTTATTCTGTGCGTTGCGTATCTGGTAACGGAGACGTATAACCCATTTCTGTATTTCAGATTTTAGGAGATCATATGAGCGAGTCAAAAAAAACGAAAAGAAAACTGCATAGAAGGAAGCTGGCCGCTTTACTTTTTTTAATGATGCTGGGAATTATCTGTCTGCTCAATCTTGTTTCCGGGGATAAGGAATATTCGGAAAAGGAAAATCGTATGCTGCAGCAGAGGCCTCAATTTACTTTAGCGGGAATTGAAAGCGGACGTCTGATGGAACAATATGAAAGTTATCTGTCTGATCAGTTTGTTGGAAGAAACTTTTGGGTGTCTTTGAAAACTCGTATAGATCTTCTGGCGGGGAGAAGAGAGTCTAATGGTGTTTTTAAAGGAAAGAATCACTATCTGCTGGAGGATATTGCATCGCCGGATCAGGAACAGATGGCGCAAAATCTTGATGCAATAGAGTCATTTGAAAATAAATACCGGGACATTCCAATGTATATGATGCTGGTTCCGAATGCGGCAAATATAGAATCGGAAAAACTCCCCGGATTTGCAGTCACAGAAGATCAGAATCAGATATTCCAGAATATTAAAAAAGAACTGGGAGATTATATTACCTGGGTGGATGTGACAAAAACTCTGAAAAAGCATAGGGCGGAAGATATATATTATCGTACAGATCATCACTGGACGACGCTTGGAGCTTTTCATGCTTTTCAGGAACTTGCTTCTTCCATGAAGCTGGATACTACAAAGGTATCTGAATGGAAATCTTATGCAGTTACCAGCGATTTTAATGGTACGTTGTCTGCGACAAGCGGATATGAGACAGGATATGAAGAACCCATCTATATCTATGCTCCTGAGAATATCGAGGATGCTCCGGAGGTAGTTGTAAATTATGTGAATGAGAAGAAAAAAACGGCTACACTGTATGATTCTTCCAAGCTGGAGGAAAAGGATAAGTACGCGATGTTTCTGGGCGGTAATTATCCGATGATTGATATTCGTACAACGGCAGATACGACGGATCGGCTTCTTCTGATCAAGGATTCATATGCAAACTGTCTGGTTCCGTTTCTCGTGCCGTATTACAGAGAGATCATCATTATCGATCCGAGGTACTATTATGGGGACATTACAGAGGTTATGGAGAGTAATAAGATAACGAGTGTTCTGTTCTTATATAATGGAAATACGTTCGTAGAAGATAATTGTATCAACGGGGTGCTTGAAAATGATGCGACTGAATAAATATATCAGTGATGCCGGCATCTGTTCCAGAAGAGAAGCGGATCGTCTGATTGAAAGTGGAAGAGTGACTGTAGACGGCAGGAAAGCGGTTCAGGGAATGAAAGTTGGTCCGCAGCAGGAAGTCAGGATCGGAAAAAAGAAGATTGTATGCAGGGAAGAAAAGACAGTCCTGGCGGTGTACAAGCCTGCCGGGATTGTTTGCACAGAAGACAAAAGGGAGAAAAGGAATATTATCCGTTTCCTGAATTATCCGGTCAGAGTTACTTATGCCGGCAGGCTTGATAAAGATTCCGAGGGACTTCTGATCATGACGAATGACGGGGATCTGATTAATGGAATGATGCGGGCGAGGTATTGCCACGAAAAAGAATATAAAGTAACTGTAGACAGACCTGTTACCGATTCTTTTCTGGAAAATATGCGAAAAGGTGTCAGGATTACCGACAGAGAAAAACATCTGGATGCGATTACCAGGCCATGTGATGTAGAAAAAGTGGGAACCTATACATTTTCCATCATTCTTACGCAGGGACTGAATCGTCAGATCCGGAGAATGTGTGAGGCACTGGGATATAAAGTGACCAGATTAAAGAGAACCAGGATCATGAATGTAGAACTGGGAGCAATGAAACCGGGAGAACGCAGAGAATTAACGAAACAGGAGTTGATAGAATTATATGAGCGATTGGAAAAAGGCCAGAATGCAGGAACTGGTAGAATTACTGAATAGGGCAGGTCGGGCATACTATCAGGATGCAGAAGAAATCATGAGTAATTATGAGTATGACCGGTTATATGATGAACTTCAGGAGTTAGAAAGGGAGCTGGGTATCACACTTTCCAACAGCCCAACTGTAAATGTAGGATATGAGGTGCTCAGTGAGCTTCCGAAGGAACGCCATGAGAGGCCTATGCTGTCTCTGGATAAAACCAAGGATGTAGAAGATCTGAAAAAGTTTGTAGGGGATCAGAAAGCTTTGATGTCGTGGAAGATGGATGGACTGACGATCGTTCTGACTTACCGTGAAGGAAAGCTTTATAAAGCAGTTACAAGAGGAAACGGAGAAGTTGGAGAAGTAATTACCAACAATGCAAGAGTATTCAGAAATATCCCTCTTCAGATTGCATACCAGGGAGAATTGATCCTGCGGGGAGAAGCGGTGATCGGATATCGTGACTTTGAGAAGATCAATGAAGAGATCGAAGATGTAGATGCAAAATATAAAAATCCAAGAAACCTGTGCAGCGGTTCTGTGCGTCAGCTGAATAACGAGATCACGGCCAGACGAAATGTAAAGTTTTATGCATTTACGCTGGTGCAGGCAGAAGATGTAGATTTTCAAAATTCCAGAGAGTGTCAGATGAACTGGTTAAAGGAGCAGGGATTTGAGATCGTGGAATTTCATATGGTGACAAAAGACACCGTAGAGCAGGAAGTTGTTAATTTTTCAAAAAAAATTGAAAAAAATGATTTTCCATCGGATGGACTTGTGTTAGTATATGATGATATAGCGTATGGACAGTCTCTGGGCAGGACTTCAAAATTTCCACGGGATTCTTATGCTTTTAAATGGGCAGATGAAGTTCGCCAGACGAAGCTTCTGGAGATCGAGTGGAGTCCGTCAAGAACGGGACTGATCAATCCGGTCGCTATATTTGAACCGGTGGAACTGGAAGGAACAACGGTAAGCCGAGCCAGTGTGCATAATATCAGCATTATGGAAGAACTGGAACTGGGAATTGGAGATACCATAGAAGTTTATAAGGCGAATATGATTATTCCGCAGATTGCTCAGAATCTGACAAGAAGCGGTGTGAAGGACATCCCGGAAAAATGTCCGGTCTGTCAGGGCCAGACAAAGATTCGCAAAGTCAGCAATGCAAAGGCTCTGTATTGCCTCAATCCGGAATGTCAGGCAAAGCATGTCAAGTCATTTTCTTTGTTTGTAAGCAGAGATGCGCTTAATATAGAAGGACTGTCAGAAGCAACTCTGGAAAAGTTCATTTCAAGAGGATATATCCGGACATTTGCAGATATCTTTCATCTGGATCAATATCAGGAAGAGATTCAGAAGATGGAAGGGTTCGGGGAAAAATCATACAAAAATCTGATGGACAGTATCGAAAAAGCAAGGACAACAACGCTGCCAAGAGTCATCTATGCATTGGGAATTGCCAATATTGGTCTGGCAAATGCAAAAGTCATCTGTCGGGAATTCCGGTATGATGTGGAAGCAATGCTGCGTGCAGATGAAGAAGAGTTAAGCAAAATTGCAGGAATTGGTGAAGTGATTGCAAAAGCGTATGTTGATTATTTTGCAGATGAAGTGCATGTGGAACGTTTTCGCAGACTCCTTGCAGAACTTGTGATCCCGGATGAGGAAAAAGAAACGAAGCAGCAGATCTTTGCCGGAGTGAATTTTGTAATTACCGGAAGCGTTACGCATTTTGCCAATCGGGGTGAAGTCAAAGAGCTAATAGAAAGCCTGGGAGGAAAGGTCACAGGTTCGGTTACTTCGAAGACGAATTACCTGATCAATAATGACGTGACGTCAACATCATCTAAGAATAAAAAGGCCAATGAGATGGGAATCCCTATCATATCGGAAGAAACATTTCTGTCTATGGTGAATCGCGAGGAAAAATTACAATAGAAAGAAGGAGAAAAAATGTCTGAACAGGATAACAGAGACGATCAGGAAATCGAAAAAGTAAAAGATACTGAAGTTCAAGTGGAAGACAAGAAACAGAATAATGACGATGACTATGAAAAAGTTTGTTTTATCTGCCATCGACCGGAAAGTATTGCCGGAAAGATGATCGATCTTCCTAATCATATCTCTGTGTGCAGTGACTGTATGCAGAAAAGTTTTGATATCATGTCTAACGGACAGATGGATTTCAGCCAGTTGATGAACATACCTGGAATACAGGTATTTAATATGGCAGATATGGAACAGAACATTCCGAAGCCCCAGAAGATTAAGAAGAAGAAAGCGGGAGAAGAAAAAAAACCGCTGGTCGACATTAAAAATCTTCCTGCTCCGCATAAGATCAAAGCGAAACTTGATGAGTATGTTGTGGGACAGGAATATGCCAAAAAGGCAATATCTGTTGCGGTATATAACCATTATAAGCGGGTTGCGACAGATACGATGGATGATATAGAGATTGAAAAATCCAATATGTTGATGATAGGACCTACAGGTTCCGGTAAGACATATCTTGTTAAGACGCTTGCAAGGCTTCTGGATGTGCCGCTTGCAATCACCGATGCGACTTCTCTTACAGAAGCCGGATATATTGGTGATGATATTGAAAGCGTAGTGTCTAAGCTTCTTGCGGCTGCAGGCAATGATGTAGAAAAAGCAGAGCAGGGAATTATCTTTATCGATGAGATTGATAAGATTGCTAAAAAGAAAAACTCCAGCCAGAGAGATGTAAGCGGTGAATCTGTACAGCAGGGAATGCTGAAGCTTCTGGAAGGAAGTGATGTAGAGGTTCCGGTCGGAGCGAACAGCAAAAATGCGATGGTTCCTCTGACTACCGTAAATACCAGAAATATTCTGTTTATCTGTGGAGGTGCATTCCCGGATCTGGAAGGTATCATCAAGGAACGTCTTACGAAGCAGTCGATGATCGGTTTTGGAGCAGATCTGAAGGACAAGTATGATAAAGATAAGAATATTCTGCAGAAAGTTACAACAGAGGATCTTCGTAATTTTGGAATGATTCCGGAATTTCTGGGACGACTTCCGATTGTATTTACTCTGCAGGGAATGAATGAGGAGATGCTGATCAAGATTCTGAAGGAGCCTAAAAACGCGATATTAAAGCAGTACCAGAAGCTTCTGGCTCTGGATGAGGTGAAGCTGGAATTTGATGATGGTGCATTGGAAGCGATCGCAAAGAAAGCCATGAAGAAAGATACCGGTGCAAGAGCACTTCGCGCAATCATAGAAGAATTCATGCTGGATATTATGTATGAGATCCCGAAAGATGACAGTATCGGTGAGGTAATTATCACCAGAGAATACATAGAAGGAACCGGGGGTCCGGTGATCCTGCTGCGGGGGCAGGAAGTTCCGAGACTTCCGTAGAATATCAATAAGAGTGTTATAACAGTTCAGGTGCAGTTGGCTCAAAGAAGAGAACTGAGACTGGGATGTTATCGTTTGTATGAAGAGAGTAAGAGGAGGAGAATATGGAAGAAATAACATCGGTGAGTATCTGGCTTTGCATTCCATTTGCAGGCCTTTTGCTCAGTATTGCAGTAATGCCGCTGGTCATTCCAAAGCTATGGGAAAGGTATCAGCCGTTGGTTGTGGCAATGTGGTCAATTTTGTTTGTAGTTCCATTTGCATTTTGCTATGGGGTTCCGACGGCGGCCGAGACGGTATTGGAGTGTGTGGTTAATGATTACCTGACATTTATCGTATTATTATTCGGGCTCTTTTGTGTTGCGGGTAATATTACGCTGGAAGGAGAGTTTGCAGGCTCTCCGAGAATCAATACAGGACTTCTGGCAATCGGCACATTGCTTTCAAGTGTGATTGGAACTACCGGAGCCAGTATGCTTCTGGTGCGTCCATTTATTAAGATGAATTCCTGGCGAAGAAGAAAACGGCATATTATGATATTTTTTATCTTTTTAATATCAAACATGGGAGGCTGTCTGACTCCGATCGGAGATCCGCCGCTTTTGATGGGATTTATGAGAGGCATTCCTTTTTTCTGGAGTATGCATCTTTTTAAGATTCTGATCTTTAATATGGTGATCTTATTGTTTGGATTTTATCATCTGGATATGCAGGCATACCGAAAAGATATTGCGCGTGGTCTGAAGCCGGATATCAGTAAACCGGGAACAAATTTTCACATTGATGGATTACATAATCTGATCTTTGTGGCAATGATTGTGGGAGCTGTGATATTAAGTGGTGTGCTTCCGGGAATGGAAGCGTTCCGGAATGCAGACGGGACCGTAAAAGGGCTCCATTTGTTTGGTGAGGTTACGCTTGGATATCCGTCTCTGATTGAGATTGGAATTATTTTGTCGGCCGCATTTCTGTCATTTTATACAACAAATGCCAATATACGTGTAAGAAACCATTTTACGTGGGGTGCGATTCGGGAAGTTGCGGTTCTTTTCATAGGTATTTTTATTACTATGCAGCCGGCACTCATGCTTTTGAAAGCAAAAGGGGCAGATCTTGGAATTACGGAGCCTTATCAGATGTTCTGGACTACGGGTGCATTGTCGAGCTTTCTGGATAATACACCAACCTATCTGGTGTTCTTAACGACTGCCGGAGCTTTGGGGTATCAGAGCGGGATGTCAACAGTGGTAGGAACTGTTCCGGTACATCTATTGACCGCAATTTCCTGCGGTGCAGTGTTTATGGGGGCAAACACCTATATTGGAAATGCCCCGAACTTTATGGTCAAGGCGATATCGGATGAAAACGGTATTCGTATGCCGTCGTTTTTTGGATATATTTTGTGGTCTGTGGCATGTCTGGTTCCGGTATTTGTTCTGGATACACTGATATTCTTTCGATAAGGGGGCGAAGAAATGCAGGAAAATGGTAAAAAATGTCTGGAGCTTGCAGAACGTATCTATGATCTGGACATTGAAGTATATGAGTGTGTAGGTTCTTCGCTGGGGCGTACATTTACGCAGGATCGAAGAACGTGTGTTGAAAATCTGGCGAGTCTTATGAGCACCAGACCGCAGGGACACCTGCTTAGAAGTGAACTTGCGATGATCAGTAATATGGCGAGGACAATTCGAAATCCACAGGAAAAGTCGCGTATCATGAAAAAATATGATGATATTCTGAAAGAAGTGGAGAGTCTTCCGACCAGTTTTGGACAGGTGGAAATCGTAGATCAGAAACGTGCAAAATTAAATACGGCTAATCTGCGACAGAAGTTTTCAAAAGATGACCATTTGATTATCTGTATCGGGCGTACACAGGGCAGTGCAGGAAATGATATTGGATTTGCGCTGGCAGATGCGCTGCGCATCAATTATTATGATGTGGAGATATTTGCAGAAGTACTCAGACGTCTGGAGGCGGAAAAAGGGTCTGTGAGGGACATCTCTGATTATGGAACCGGAATGATACAGAATAAATATCAGAGAGGGTTTAATACTGCGAGAAGCCTGAAGGATAGAATAAGAGAATTTGACCGTTATCACGGTCTTACCAAAGAGGACGCGATATTCTTTAATCAGAGTGATCTGTTATGTAAGATGGCAAAAGAAGAGGACTTTATTGTGATGGGAAGGTGCGCGGACGTGATTCTTGCCAATAACCGAATCCCACATATCAGTATCTTTATTACTGCACCATTTGAGCAGAGAGTGCATCGTATTATGGAGGTAAACAATATTGATTATAAGAAAGCATGGAAATTGCTAAAGAAACACGATCGCATGCATGAAAAATATTATCATCATTTTACGGGCCTGAAATGGGGCAATGCCATGAATTACGACATCTGCTTCAACAGTGCAAGTTATGGGATCGAAGAGTCTGTCGATATTATTGAACGTATGCTGAATCAACATGTGAACCATCCGAAAGCAGAGAAAGATCAAGCAAATAAATAAGTGAATAGAAGAAAAGGAATCTCTCATATACTGAAGTGATAAGTATATGGGGGATTTTTATGGCAGAACAAACATGCAGAGACAAGATCCTGTCGCAGGAATTCTGGGATTTTCTGGTTCCGTTATACAGAGAAGAAGAGCTGGAAGGAATATCACCGGAGAGATATTGTATACAAGCGATGGACTTTGGATATAAAACAGCATATATTGACAGTCGGGTACTTGATCCACTCACGATAGAACGATATTGGTACAATTCGATTCCGCAATGTTATGTACCGCTGGATACGCAGCCGCTGTCGCAAGCCGGAATTATACAGCTGCAGAATTATCCGACGATTCAGCTTTTGGGGAAGGGAATCATGATCGGTTTTGTAGATACCGGGATCGATTATAAAAACGGGATATTCCGTAATCTGGATGGAACGACGAGAATTGCAGGGATCTGGGATCAGACCATACAGGAAGGAACGCCTCCTCCGGGGATACTATATGGGAGTGCGTATACAGAGTCTATGATTAATGAAGCGCTTCTGCTGGACGATCCGTTTTCAAAGGTTCCCAGTACGGATGAGGATGGACACGGTACTTATATTGCCAGTGTTGCCGCAGGAGGAGCGGACGTGGAACATCAGTTTACAGGAGTGGCTCCGGAAGCAGCAATTGCAGTTGTAAAGTTAAAACCGGCAAAAACATATCTGAAAGAATTTTATGCGATTCGTGAGGATGCATTGTGTTTTCAGGAAAATGATATCATGACGGCGCTGAAGTATCTGAATATGCTGGCAAGAGAAAGGAAGATGCCTCTTGTGATATGTATGGATTTGGGAACGAATTTTGGAGGACATAATGGGACGTCGCTTTTATCAACGATTCTGGATCGTTATTCTATGATCATGAATCGAAGTGTTGTCATCGGAACTGGTAATGAGGCTGCCTTAAGACACCATTATTATCATTCGTTCCGGGATCGTATGGATGTGGATTCTGTGGAAATCCGGGTTGGAGCCGGGGTAACGGGATTTGTGGCGGAACTATGGAGTGCTCTTCCGACGGTAGTAACTGTGTCTGTAGTCTCTCCATCCGGAGAGCGGACAGGGAACATTCCATTTCGGTTGGGAGCAAGATACCAGTATCTCTTTTCGTTTGAGAGAACAATGCTTACCATAGAATCCAGACTTTTACAGGAGAATAATGATTCGCAGCTGGTGTTTATCCGGTTCTCCAATGCGGTTCCAGGTATCTGGAAGATTGAGGTGACGCCACTGCTGAACGAAGATGGTGATTTTCATATCTGGCTTCCGATTGAAGGCTTTTTAGAAGGGGAGGTGTATTTCCTGGAATCAGATCCTGATAATACCATAACAGAACCCGGAAGCTGCAGAATGGCAATGACGGTAGCCTACTATAACAGCTTTGAGAATGGAGTTGATATTAATTCCGGCAGGGGGTATACTAGAGATGGAATTGTAAAACCGGATTTTGCAGTGCCGGGAGCAGAAATTACAGGAGTACATCCGGATGGAAGATTTATTAATCGCACTGGATCCAGTGGTGCAACGGCAATTGCGGCAGGCGGTGCCGCTCTTATGATGAATTGGATCCTGGTTCAGCCACAAACAGTGAGTGTAAGTTCAAGTCAGGTGAGAAATATCATTATTATGGGTGCGGACAGGAGACAGGAAACGGAGTATCCGAATCGCGAATGGGGATATGGAACCATGAATCTGTATCGTTCCCTGGATATACTGCGAAAGTTGTAAAACAGAAGAATAAGGAGAGGATAGATATGGCAGATTTTTTTGAGGGTTTAGGAAAAAAGTTATCTGATGTGGCATCAGATATTGGAAAGAAGACAGGAGATACTCTGGAAATCCAGAAAATAAAAGGAGATATCCGCTCTTTGAAAAGAGCAAATGAGAGAGACCTGATGGATATCGGCAAAATGATATATGAAAAGTTTCAGGCTGGTGCAGTGTCGGATATGGACTGTGTGGATCTCTGCGAGGAGATTGAAAAGAGAGAGGCAGAGATAGAAAAGCAGGAAGCAATGATTGTCAGAATCAAGGGAGAAGAATAGATGCGTAATACGTGGACACTGCAGGCATCAGCGATGCTGTTTGCGGTGGATATGCTTATCAAGCAGTATGTAGAGGAGACCATAGATACGGGGGCAGAAAAGAGTCTTGGAGATACCGGACTGGTACTGCGAAAGGTGTATAATAAAGGCTTTATGTTGAATTTTCTGGATCGGTATCCATCCGTTGTAAAAAATGTTACGATTGCATCCGGAGTCAGTGTTCTTGCAGAAGATATATATTGGTTTTCCAGGAAAGGACACTGGATAGAAAAAACAGGAATGGCACTGGTCAGTGCAGGCGCCGCAAGCAATATCTTTGACAGACTGGTGCGGGGCAGAGTGGTTGATTATATCGGGTGGAATTCCGGACCTGGATGTCTGGCGGATGTGACTGCAAATCTGGGAGATACTTATCTGGCAGCCGGAATGCTTGTGATGGCAGGAAAGAAGCTGCTGGAACCCCATCGTAAAAGAAATGAATAAAAGGGATTGTTGCAAAATCAATGTCCGAATCTTATTGGCATTGATTTTGTAACAATCCCTTTTTATTCATTCCTGTAAATGAGCAGCAAAAAAGCGGGTGATGGGAATCGAACCCACGTATCCAGCTTGGAAGGCTGGTGTTCTACCATTGAACTACACCCGCATAAATCATATCGGGGTGACAGGATTCGAACCTGCGGCCTCCTGGTCCCAAACCAGGCGCTCTAGCCAAACTGAGCCACACCCCGTTGTTTTTTGTTTTTATCTGTCCTGCGAACGAATTAAATAATAACATCATTCAGAGGAAAAAGCAACCCCTAATTTAAAAAAATGTAAAAAATGTTAAAAAATTAGCACTAAGACAATCTTTAGGAAACCTTAAGTTGTAACAGAAACGGACGTGTTGTATAATAAACAGCGTAAATTTTACGAAACAAGTCGATTTTTCAGGGGATGAATATAAATGGAGCCAAAGAAGAAAGAATCATTTTCAAAGAGAAGAAGAAAACAGCAGTTGTATCAGAGACTTGTAATCTGTGGAACGGTGGTATTGCTTTTGGGAATTGTAGGGTCAGGAAGCAGTCTGTCGCAGATAGGAAAAGGAACAGAGAATGCAGTCCGGACAGCGAAGGATGCAGACAGCCAGAAAGGAGAAACAGCAAAATATGAAGGGGAGAGTATAGAAGAGAAGCAGAATGAATCGCAGAGTAAAGAAGAAACACAGGAAGAGAAAGTGGAGCGTGTCCGGGAGCAGGCAGAACAGGCACAATATCCGGCAGGAGTGATTGAACTGCTGGATAAGAACCCGGAGACTGTAGGCTTTGTAGAAGACTATGAAGAAAAAAAAGATATGCCATGTGCGGAATCAATCGGTGAGCTGCCGCAGGATGGTTCGATTCCGTTACTGCTTCAGTGGGATGAAAGATGGGGCTATGCTCCATATGGAACGAGTATTGTGGCAGTCAGCGGATGCGGTCCTACCTGCATGGCGATGGTGGCATCCGGTCTGAATCAGGATCCTTCAATCACTCCGGATAAGGTGGCGGCTTACGGAACGCAGAATGGATATGTAGATGAAGAGAACAATACATACTGGGCATTTATGAAAGAGGCCGGTGCCACCTGGAATCTTAACTGTTATGAGGGGAATCTGAATGAGAAGCAGGTGAGTGCGGAACTGACAGCAGGACATCCGATCATCTGCAGTGTAGGTCCCGGAGATTTTACAAAGATCGGACATTTTATTGTTCTGACCGGATATGAAAATGGAAGTGTAGCAGTAAATGATCCTTTCAGCCAGACCAACAGTGATAAAATGTGGGTATTTGCAGATATTAAGGAGCAGATTAAAGCAATGTGGATATATTCCAAACCATAGGATACAGGAGGTTACATGATGATAAAATATGATTTTACGACGATTCTGGATCGTCATGGAAAAGATGCGCTTGCAGTAGATGGAATCGGAAAGAAAGAGGGATTTGCGCCAGACCCGCCGAAAGAAGGATTTGATGTCATTCCGATGTGGGTTGCAGATATGAATTTTCCGACGGTTCCGACCGTACAGAAGGCAATCAGGGATAGATTGGAACATCCGGCTTTCGGATATTTTGATGCGACAGAAGAATATTATGATTCTATTATCCGGTGGCATAAGATCCGCAACAATGTGGTAGGACTTTTGCCGGAATATATCGGATATGAGAATGGTGTTCTTGGATGTGTGATATCGACGCTGACTGCCTATGCTGCACCGGGAGATGCAGTGCTTCTTCACAGTCCGACATATGTTGGATTTACCAAGAGTATCACTAACAACGGATACCGGATCGTACACAGTCCGCTGAAAAAAGATGAAAAAGGAATCTGGAGAATGGATTATGAGGATATGGACGCAAAATTAAAGGCCAATAAGATTCATGTGGCTGTATTCTGCAGTCCGCATAATCCATGTGGAAGAGTATGGGAAAGATGGGAAATCGAGCAGGCGATGGAAGTATATAAGAATAATGATTGTGTTGTAATCTCTGATGAGATATGGTCAGATCTGATTCTAAAAGGGTATCAGCACGTTCCGACACAGTCAGTCAGTCCGGATGCCCGTAACCGAACGGTTGCGGTCTATGCACCGAGTAAGACATTTAATCTTGCGGGACTGGTGGGAAGTTACCATATTATCTTTAACAAGTGTCTCAGAGACCGGGTTCGGGCAAAGAGCAGTAAATCACATTATAATTCGATGAATGTACTTTCCATGCATGCACTGATCGGAGCATATCAGGCAGAGGGATATGAATGGGTCAATGAATTGTGTCAGGTCCTTTCAGGAAATGTAGATTATGCATACAGGCACATCGTGGAGAACTATCGTGGAATCCAGCTATGTAAACCGCAGGGAACGTATATGCTGTTCCTGGATTGTGAAGAGTGGTGTAAAGAACAGAATCAGTCTATGGATGAACTGATCAAGGCAGGATGGGATGTCGGAGTAGCATGGCAGGACGGAAGGATGTTTCAGGCACCATATGGCATCCGTATGAATCTTGCATTGCCGCTTGCCAGAGTCCGTGAGGCATTTGAAAGACTGGATAAATATGTCTTTCATGTATAAAAAAAAGCACACGATATTATGCCGGATGGGGTTGTTGCTGATAAAAAATCATGATAAACTGTTTTACATGAAAATGAAAAGGAGATAATGCGAAATGGAAATTACGAACGATATTAAGTACGTAGGTGTAAATGACCATGAAATTGATCTGTTTGAAGGTCAGTACATTGTTCCAAATGGCATGGCATATAACTCATATGTAATCATGGATGAGAAAACGGTTGTCATGGATACGGTGGATGCACGTTTTAAACAGGAATGGCTGGATCATATTAACACATCTCTTGGTGACAGAGAGCCGGATTATCTGATCGTGCAGCATATGGAACCGGATCATTCCGCGAATATTGCAGCTTTTATGAAAGAATATGCACATACAACGATTGTTGCAAGTGCCAAAGCATTTACCATGATGAAGCAGTTTTTTGGAACCGCATTTGAAGATAGAAGTATGGTGATCAAAGAGGGGGATACACTTTCTCTGGGAACACATACGCTTCAATTTGTTGCAGCGCCGATGGTTCACTGGCCGGAGGTTATGGTTACTTATGATTCCTTTGATAAAGTTCTGTTTTCCGCAGATGCTTTTGGAAAATTCGGAGCGTTGGATGTGGAAGAAGACTGGGCATGTGAAGCACGCCGTTATTATATTGGCATTGTTGGAAAATATGGAATGCAGGCACAGAAGCTTCTTCAGAAGGCTTCCGGACTGGACATTCAGACAATCTGTCCTCTGCACGGACCTGTATTGACAGAGAATCTGGAATATTATCTGGGACTTTATCAGACCTGGACTTCCTACGAACCGGAGTCTGAAGGCGTTGTGATCGCATATACATCTGTATATGGAAATACGAAAAATGCGGCTGAACTTCTGGAACAGGAACTCCTTGCAAAAGGATGCCCGAAGGTTACGGTTCATGACCTGGCACGTACTGACATGGCAGAAGCCGTGGAAGACGCATTTCGTTATAATAAACTGGTACTTGCCACGACAACTTATAATGCAGATATCTTCCCGTTCATGAGAGAATTTATCAATCATCTGACGGAGAGAAATTATCAGAATCGTACCGTTGCTTTTATAGAAAATGGTTCCTGGGCACCGACTGCTGCAAAAGTCATGAGCGGTATGCTGGAAGGAAGTAAGAAACTGACTGTTGCAGAGACAACTGTACGTATTCTGTCCGCACTGAATGATGAGAGCAGAGCACAGGTGTCTGCATTGGCAGAAGAACTCTGCAGTGATTATAAGGCTTAGGAAGCTGACAGATATCATAGATTCTGTTAGAAGAGATAAGAGAATAAAATGAGACTGCGCACGAAGGCGCAAAGTGCCCGGTCTCAACTATAAAAGAAATCTGCCTACATAACATTTGTATGCCGTTCGCCGTAACGTCATCACTTCGTGTTATGTGACGGATTTCTTTTTTTACATTATCTTCCGGCTGAGTTTCCTTTTGGGACATTATAAGATTTTGGAATTGATCTGAAAGAAGAATTTTGTAAATGCGGTCAATTGAGAAAGGCATTCGAGATGACTTAATAGAGATTTTTTGCTATTGAAGTCATCTGAAAAAGATAAATAAAGAGTGTAAAAGATAAAAAATAAAAAATATTAGCACTCTGCACTTGACAGTGCTAATAATAAGTGTTATATTACAACTAGAACAAAAGAGAAATAGATTTGTAATCCTTTTGTTCATGTACACAACACCTCGGATTCTCCGATAGTGCTAATAATAATTTAATTTATCATTGAAGGGAGATATGACTTATGATGATGCCTAGTATTTTTGGAGAAAATTTGTTTGATGAATTTATGGATGATTTTACATTTCCTGTACTTCGGGACGCGGACAGAGCTTTATATGGCAAGCGTGCAAAAAATCTCATGAAGACGGATGTGAAGGAAACTGACGATGAGTATGAGGTTGATATGGATCTGCCTGGATTTAAGAAAGATGAGATTACCATGCAGCTGAAAGACGGATATCTGACAGTCAGTGCGGAGAAAGGGCTGAATAAAGATGAGAAGGATAAGGAAGGCAGATATGTAAGGCGTGAACGCTACGCCGGAAATGTAAGCCGAAGCTTTTATGTAGGAGAGAATATTAAAGAAAAAGATATTCGTGCAAAGTATGAGAATGGGATTCTTTCATTTAAATTGCCGAAAGATGAAAAGAAAAAAGTGGAAGAAGATAAATATATCTCTATTGAGGGATAAGATTCCGGAAAAAAGAAGTACCCCGCAGGCGCGTTCTTGCGGGGTGTTTTGCCACTTTCGATCAATATCCGAATAAAATAGAAATTAGAATAACGGAAACAGGAAAAGAAAGGAGGGAAAGGAATAGTGCGGAAACGAGACTATTATGAAGTGTTAGGTGTAAGCAGAGATGCGGATGAGACTGTAATTAAAAAAGCTTACCGAAAGATTGCAAAAAAGTATCATCCGGATACCAATACTGACAATGAGCAGGCTGCTGAAAAATTCAAAGAAGCAACCGAGGCATATACGATACTGACAGACCCGGAAAAGAGAAAGCTGTATGACAGGTATGGCCATGCGGCGTTTGATGCCGGTGCCGGAGGTGCGGGAACCTACGGAGACGCAGGAGCATACGGATATAGAGAAAATGGAAGGACAGGTGCATATCGATATACCGGGCCGGATGGAACGTATCATGAATATCACTTTGAAGGCGGAGATATGGATGACATCTTGAAAAATTTCTTTGGAAAAGATTTTTCAAGAGGCGGATTTAAGAATTACAGTCATAATAATGGTGGTTTTGAAGAAAGTGACTTTGGAAACAATGGTTATGGAAACGGCGGCTTTCATAGACAGGGATTCAGACAGAATGGATCAGATCTGCAGGCGGAGATATCGGTAAGCTTTGACGAAGCGGTGTTTGGTTGCGAAAAGGTAGTGAATCTGTCGGGAGAAAGCTTTCGGAACGGAACAGGAAAAGCATTAAAAGTGCACATTCCTGCAGGAATTGATACAGGAAAGAGTATCCGACTGCGCGGAAAAGGAATGCCGGGAACCGGTGGTGGAAAACCGGGAGATTTGCTGCTTAAGGTAACGGTAGGAAGCCGGCCGGGATATGAACGAAAGGGGCAGGATGTCTATACAACGATAAATATTCCGTTTTCCGTGGCAGTACTTGGCGGTGAGGCAATTGTACCGACGTTGTACGGAAATGTGATGTGCAAGATAAAGCCGGGAACACAGTCGGGAACAAGGATACGATTGAAGGGAAAAGGAATTGTGTCCATGAAGAATCCAAATGAACGGGGAGATCAGTATGTAACGGTGCAGATACAGGTGCCGAAGAATCTGAGTGAAGAGGCGAAGAAAAAGCTTCGGGAGTTTGAAAAAGCATGTAGCGGTTCTGCAAAGGGAGTTGCATAATCTTTTTTTATTCATTTCCAGATAATTAGCACTCAACACTTGACAGTGCTAACAAAACGATGTATTGTTATATCGTAAATAGAACACAATGATACCAAAGGAGGTTGTCTATATGAACATAAATAAATTTACGCAGAAATCATTACAGGCTGTTCAGGACTGTGAGCGCATCGCAATGGACTATGGCAACCAGGAGATTGCACAGGAGCACCTGCTTTATGCGCTGCTGACACAGGATGACAGTTTAATTGCGAAACTGACGGAAAAAATGGGACTTGATAAAAATGTCGTGACGAACCGGGTAGAAGAAGCCATTCGGAAGCGTCCGAAGGTTCAGGGAGGGCAGCAGTATGTTGGTCAGGATCTGAACAATGCTCTGGTACATGCAGAGGATGAGGCAAAACAGATGGGGGATGAATATGTATCGGTAGAACACCTTTTCCTTTCTGTTTTGAAATACGCGAGCAGAGAGATGAAAACGATATTCCGGGAGATAGGGATCAGTCGCGAGGGGTTCCTGCAGGCATTATCCACGGTTCGTGGCAATCAGCGTGTTACCAGTGATAATCCGGAAGCGACTTATGATACCCTGAATAAATACGGAATTGATCTGGTGGAGCGTGCCAGAGACCAGAAACTGGATCCGGTGATCGGACGTGATTCTGAGATTCGTAATATTATTCGGATACTTTCCCGTAAGACAAAGAACAATCCGGTTCTGATCGGAGAACCCGGTGTTGGTAAGACGGCGGTAGTAGAAGGACTGGCACAGCGAATTGTACGCGGGGATGTGCCGGAAGGATTAAAAGAAAAGACCATTTTTTCACTGGATATGGGTGCACTGGTTGCAGGTGCGAAGTACCGGGGAGAATTCGAAGAGCGACTGAAAGCCGTTCTGGAAGAAGTAAAAAACAGCGACGGTAGGATTATACTCTTCATTGATGAGCTTCACACAATCGTTGGCGCGGGAAAGACAGACGGCGCTATGGATGCGGGCAATATGCTCAAGCCAATGCTGGCAAGAGGAGAGCTGCATTGTATCGGGGCAACCACACTGGATGAATACCGGAAATACATTGAGAAAGATGCGGCACTGGAGCGTCGGTTCCAGCCGGTTCAGGTAGATGAGCCGACCGTAGAGGATTCGATCTCTATTCTGCGTGGTCTGAAAGAACGGTATGAAGTGTTCCATGGAGTAAAGATTACGGATGGAGCGCTGGTAGCAGCTGCGACATTGTCAGATCGATATATCTCAGACCGTTTCCTTCCGGATAAAGCGATTGACCTGGTAGATGAAGCATGTGCACTTGTCAAGACGGAGCTGGATTCTATGCCGGCAGAGATGGATGAACTGCAGCGTAAGATCATGCAGCTTGAGATTGAAGAGGCGGCACTGAAAAAAGAGGACGATCGTCTGAGCAAGGAAAGACTGGAACACCTGCAGCAGGAGCTGGCAGAACTTCGGGAAGAATTTGCCGGAAAGAAAGCGCAGTGGGACAATGAAAAAGTCGGGATTGAACGTGTTCAGAAGCTGCGGGAAGAGATTGAGCAGGTGAACAAAGAGATTGAAAAAGCACAGCATTCCTATGATCTGGAAAAGGCGGCAGAGCTGCAGTATGGAAGACTTCCGCAGCTGCAGAAACAGCTGGAGGCAGAAGAGGATAAGGTAAAGGATGAGGATCTGTCACTGGTACATGAAAGTGTAACGGATGATGAGATCGGACGGATTGTATCTCGTTGGACGGGAATTCCGGTTGCGAAGTTAAATGAAAGTGAGAGAAGCAAGACGCTGCATCTGGCGGAAGAGCTTCATAAGCGGGTCATTGGACAGGATGAAGGTGTGGAACTGGTAACAGAAGCAATTATCCGATCCAAAGCAGGAATCAAAGACCCTACAAAGCCGATTGGATCCTTCCTGTTCCTTGGTCCTACCGGTGTGGGTAAGACAGAACTTGCCAAGGCATTGGCAGCAAGTCTTTTTGATGATGAAAACAATATGGTTCGTATCGATATGAGCGAGTATATGGAGAAATACTCCGTGTCCCGTCTGATCGGAGCGCCTCCGGGATATGTCGGATATGACGAAGGTGGTCAGCTGACAGAAGCAGTCAGAAGAAAACCGTATTCTGTTGTATTATTTGATGAGATTGAAAAAGCACATCCGGATGTATTCAATGTATTACTTCAGGTACTGGATGACGGAAGAATTACAGATTCACAGGGCAGGACAGTAGATTTCAAGAATACGATCCTGATCATGACTTCTAATATAGGTTCTTCTTATCTTCTGGATGGAATCGACGCCTGCGGTAATATCAGCGAGGCAAGCCAGAAAGCGGTTATGGAAGATCTGAGGGCACATTTCAGACCGGAATTTTTGAATCGTCTGGATGAGACGATTATGTTCAAACCATTGACGAAAGATAATATTTATGACATTATTGACTTATTAGTAGCAGATGTCAATAAACGTCTTGCTGATAAAGAAATCTCAGTATTCCTTACAGATGCCGCAAAGAATTATGTGGTGGAAGGCGGTTATGATCCGACTTACGGGGCAAGACCTCTGAAGCGTTATCTGCAGAAGCATGTAGAGACGCTGGCTGCAAGGCTGATGCTTCAGGGAGACGTGGGTGCAGAAGATATGATCGTCATAGACGTAGAAGACGGAAAACTTGTTGCAGGGAGTCAGAGCGTGTGTCAATAATATTTCATATCGATGTAAATTCCGCTTATCTTAGCTGGAGTGCGGTAGAACAATTGAAACATGGAGCCGAAGTGGATATTCGTACCGTACCGGCGATCATTGGAGGGGATCAGAAGTCCCGCCATGGCGTGGTACTTGCGAAGTCCATTCCGGCGAAAAAATATGGCATTCACACGGGGGAACCTGTTGTGAATGCTTTTCGTAAGTGTCCGAATCTTCGAATGGAACCGCCGGATCATAAGCTGTATCACAGGTACAGTGAGAGACTGATGGAGTTCCTTCGAAGTTATACTGACAAAATTGAACAGGTCAGTGTGGATGAATGTTATATGGATTTTACGGATATAGCAGGATGTTTTCATTCTCCGGTGGAAGGTGCTCTGGAGATAAAAAATGAAGTGTACAGAAGATTTGGATTCACTGTTAATATAGGAATTTCGAACAATAAGCTGCTGGCCAAGATGGCATCTGATTTTGAAAAACCGAACAAAGTACACACGCTGTTTCCGGAAGAAATTCCAGAAAAAATGTGGCCGCTTCCAATCATAGAACTCTATATGGCGGGTCGTTCCAGTGTAGAGACACTTAAGAAGCTGGAGATTCATACAATCGGTGATCTTGCACATACGGATCCTGTGATACTGGAACTGCATCTGAAAAGTCACGGCAGGAAATTGTGGGAATTTGCCAATGGAATCGATCATTCTCAGGTAGAGACGGAGAAAGCAGAGGCGAAAGGAATTGGGAATTCTATAACATTGCCAAGAGATGTGATTACAGAAGAAGCAGCAAAGGCAGTATTAAAGGAACTGGCAGCAAGCGTAGGCGGGAGACTCAGGAAAGCCGGTCAGAAGGCGGGAATGCTGAGCGTGGAGATCAAGTATCATACATTTAAAAGCGCTTCCCATCAGAAGCAGCTGGAACGGCTGACCAATCAGGACGCAGACATCTATGAGGCATCTGTACTGCTTTTTCGGGAATTATGGAATCAGGAACCGATCCGGCTCTTGGGGATCCGAAGTTCCAAACTTGCAGAAGAAGGGGAACCGGAGCAGTTGAGTCTGTTTGATATGGAGTTTGAATCGGAAGAGGTGAGAAAGAAAAAGAAACAGTTGAACGAAGCACTGGAAAAGATACGGGGAAAATACGGTACAAACATCGTGACGAAGGGCCCGGGCAAATCACCCCTTGACAAGTAAATTAATTGTAGCTATACTTAGTCACATAAGAGCAGTTGCGGATTATATTTATATAGTTTGCGGCTGCTTTTTTGTGTAACAGGAATTTTTTTGGAATTCTCATGTTACGCAAAATGCACTGTGTGCGACAATGCACATTCTGTTTATGGAGTTGGGAAAATATATTATGAAAACATTCTGGTAAAGGAGAAAAATTGGTATGAAAAATATAAAGTGGAAAGAGGTAATGATTGACATACTTGTAGATATTGGAGCAAGTATTCTGATTGCGGTAGGTGTATATAATTTTGCATTGCATGCGAACTTTCCGGTTGCGGGTTTTTCAGGGATTGCGATTATTTTATATCACTTGTTTGGCCTTCCGGTCGGTGCGGGGACAATTCTGTTGAATGTTCCGGTGTCGATCTTCTGCTACAAATTTCTGGGGAAACAGTTTTTCCTGAAATCTGTAAAATCGATGCTTATATCATCTTTCTTTATGGATTATGTAGCGCCTCTGTTTCCGGTCTATGAGGGAAGCAGGTTTCTGGCGGCACTTTGTATGGGGATACTGGCAGGTGCAGGCTATGCCATCATCTTTATGAGAGGCTCCTCCACCGGCGGTCAGGACTTTATCAGTGTTGCAATAAAAAAAGTGAAGCCACATATTACATTGGGAATTATTACATTTGGACTGGATATGTGTACAATTATTCTGGGAACCATATTGGTATTTAAGGATGTAGATGGGCTGATATACGGTATTATCGTAACATATTTGATGGCGATCGTTATGGATCGGATCATGTACGGAATTGATGAAGGAAAGATGACACTGATCGTGACGGAGCATGGAGATGAAGTCGCAAAGCGGATTGATGAATATTCCGGAAGAGGTTCCACTATCCTGAAGGGCGTGGGAAGCTACTCAAAACAGCCAAAGGATGTAGTGATGTGTGCCTGCAATAACAAGCAGATGTATACCATCAAAAAAATGGTACATGAAATCGATCCGAAAGCATTTACGATCATTATGGAATCCAATGAAGTAGTGGGAGAAGGATTCAAAGAAGAAATATCAGAGATCTGATCACAGACCTGTCTGTGTCATTTTGTAAAGTGCATAACGTAATGAGGGACTGCTGCAAAGTGTAAAGGGTCCATATGGAGTATTCCATATTTTGCAGCAGTCCCTTTATTATGTAATAGAAATTATTTTATTCAGTGTATAATTTTACGAGTTCTGTAATAACGTCTACACTCTTATCCATGCCTTCAACGGTAATATGCTCATATGGGCCGTGGTAAGCGTGTCCACCGGTTCCGAGATTCGGACAAGGAAGTCCCTTGAAGCTTAACTGACATCCGTCTGTACCGCCGCGGATTGGAATTACCAGCGGTGCAACACCGGCTTTTTCACAGGCAGTTTTTGCATTGTCAACCAGATGCATGCAGTCTGCGATAATCTCTGCCATATTCTTATACTGATCAGTAATGGTGAGAGTTACGGTTCCATCGCCCCATTTCTCATTCATGTCTTTCTCAATCAGTCTCAGTGTGCGCTTTCTTGCTTCAAAGAAGTTCTTGTCATGATCTCTTACAATATAATTCAGAGTTGCTTCTCCAACTTCACCACTCATACTCGTCAGATGATAGAAACCTTCATAATCCTCGGTTCCGCGTGGTGTTTCCATACCCGGGAGCATAGAATTGATCTCCATGGCAACAAGGCTTGCATTGATCATGGTATCCTTGGAAGTACCAGGATGAACATTGAATCCCTTGATGTGGAAATCTGCCTTGCAGGCATTGAAGTTCTCGTACTGGATCTCGCCCTCTGTACTTCCATCCAGTGTGTATGCATAGTCAGCGTTGAAACGCTCGACATCAAAGTGAGATGCGCCGGTACCGATCTCTTCATCCGGAGTAAACGCAACGCGCAGTGGGCCGTGCGGGATATTTTCAGCCTGTATGCGTTCAATCATCGTAAGAATCTCAGCAATACCTGCCTTATCATCAGCGCCAAGTACAGTTGTTCCGTCAGAAGTAATGAGTGTCTGTCCTTTCAGATCCTTCAGGTGAGCAAAGGTATCAGGGCTTAAGCTGATTCCACTGTCTCCAAGAGCCAGTTCTTCGCCGTCGTAGTTTTCTGTGATGACCGGTTTGATATCGTGATCACAGAAGTCGGATACGGTATCCATATGAGCAATAAATCCGATAACCGGCTTATCTTCATAGCCTTCAGTTGCAGGAAGCTTTCCATACAGATAGCACTGGTCGTCCAGGAAGACATCTGTAAGTCCCAGTTCTTTCATCTCTGCTTCCAGGACTTTTGCCAGATCAAACTGACATTGGGATGATGGTACCGTATCACTGTTTTCATCACTTGGTGTACGGATGATTACATATTTTAGTAATCTTTCATAAGCTTTCATAGTAACATTCCCCTTTTCATGTGTAATTGTTTTCTCATATTACTATAGCACAATTTTTTCTTTGCTGCACAAAGAAATGATGGTATACTGTAAAAAGAATGTTGCGAAGTGTTACAGCGAAGCAATTGATTCGATAACGAAGGAGGTATCATGCGATGAAATTAACTCAGTTGTTAGAACGTTTACAATATGAAGTAATACAGGGAAAGGATGATATTGAGATCACAGAGCTGATCAATGACTCGCGGAAGGTGACGGATGGAAGTGTGTTCGTGTGTATCAGCGGAGCAGTGTCTGACGGACATACTTATGTGCAGGAGGTTGCAGGCAAAGGTGCATCGGCGGTGATCGTGGAAAAGGATGTGGAGGCACCGGAATCTCTTACGGTGATCCGTGTGGAAGATACCCGTTACGCGCTTGCACTGATGTCATGTGCATACTTCGGATATCCCGCAGAGAAACTGAAAGTCATCGGAATTACGGGAACCAAAGGAAAGACGACGACAACGTATATGGTAAAGTCCATTCTTGAAGGAGTCGGCCATAAAGTGGGACTGATCGGTACGATCGAAGCCATCATCGGAGATCAGACGATTCCGGCGAATAATACAACTCCGGAGTCCTATACGATCCAGAAGTATTTTGCACAGATGGTAGATGCCGGATGTGACAGTGTTGTAATGGAAGTGTCTTCGCAGGGGCTGATGCTGCACAGAACAGCCGGAATCCCGTTTGAGATTGGAATCTTTACGAATCTTGGAGAAGATCACATCGGACCGAATGAACATAAAGATTTTGAGGATTATAAGCGTTGTAAAGGACTTCTGTTCAGACAGTGCAGGATCGGAATTGCCAATGTAGACGATCCATGGTATGAAGATGTGTTTCGGGGAGCTACTTGTCAGGTGGAGACCTTTGGATTCTCTGAAAAGGCAGATCTTCGTGCGACAAATGTAGAACACATTTCAAGACCGGGATATCTGGGAGTAAAGTATCATGTAAGCGGACTTATGGATTTTGATGTAGAGATTGACATACCCGGGGATTTCAGTGTGTATAATTCATTGACCGCGATTGCAGTCTGCAGACATTTTGCAGTGCCGGAGGATAATATTAAGCAGGCACTTAAGGTGGCAAAAGTAAAAGGCAGGATTGAGATGATCAAGGTATCCGATGATTTTACGCTGATGATCGATTATGCACACAATGCAATGGCTCTGGAGAGCCTTCTTCTGACACTCAGAGATTACCATCCGGAGCGGATCGTTACCGTGTTCGGGTGCGGAGGTAACCGCTCGAAGACACGACGTTATGAGATGGGAGAAGTTGCCGGACGTCTGTCAGACTTTACGATCATAACATCGGATAATCCGAGATTTGAAGAGCCGCAGGCAATCATAGATGACATCATTGTCGGAATGGAGAAGACGGATGGATCCTATATTGCGATCTGTGACAGAAAAGAAGCAATCAAGTATGCGATTGAACACGGGCAGCCGGGAGACGTCATTATCCTGGCCGGCAAAGGACACGAGACATATCAGGAGATTAAGGGAATCAAATATGATATGGATGAAAGAGTCCTGATTCAGGAAGTATTAGAGGAGTTACATGTACGCTGATATTATTATCGATATTACGCACGAAAAATTAGATAAGATATTTCAATATCGCATCCCCTCTCAGTTGGAGGGGATGCTTAAGGTTGGTACGGAAGTTATCGTTCCTTTTGGGAGAAGCAATAAAGAGACCAGAGGGTACATCGTAGGCTTTTCAGAAAGCACAGAGTATGACACTGCCAGAATAAAAGAGATCTTAAAGATCGCTGAAAAGAGCGTTGCGATAGAAGCGAAACTGGTAACGCTTGCTGCCTGGATGAAAGAATACTATGGCGGAACGATGATTCAGGCATTGAAAACGGTGCTGCCAATTAAAAAAGAAGAAAAAGTCAGAGAAAAACGGCGTCTTCGGCTTCTTCTGGATGAGAAAGAGGGGAAAAGACAGCTGGATATTTATCTTCATAAGAATCAGAAAGCGAGAGCAAGACTTCTGGCAGCACTTCTGGAACAGCCGGAACAGGATTATGATCTGATGATTCGGAAGTTGAATGTGACGAGATCCGTGGTCAGAGCATTGGAAGAGCAGAAGGTTCTGGTGCTGGAATCTGAAAAGGCATACCGTAATCCGATCCATTACAGAAAGAAAGAACAGAAGGAATATGTCTATACAAAGGAACAGATCCATGCGATGGAGCGGTTCAGGAAAGACTATTGCACGGGAGTTCGGGATACGTATCTTTTATACGGAGTAACCGGGAGCGGTAAGACAGAAGTCTACATGGAGATGATTGCAGAGGTGCTGAGACAGGGAAAGCAGGTGATCGTTCTGATTCCGGAGATCGCGCTGACGTATCAGACAGTTATGCGTTTTTACGGTCGTTTTGGGGATCGTGTGTCTGTTCTGAATTCCAGGATGTCACAGGGGGAACGTTATGATCAGATCGAACGTGTGAAGGCAGAAGAAGTGGATGTGATGATCGGACCAAGATCAGCACTTTTCACCCCTTTTCCCAATCTGGGCCTGATCGTGATCGATGAGGAGCAGGAGGGAGCCTACAAAAGTGAGCAGGTGCCGAGGTATCATGCAAGAGAAACTGCAATCAGACGTGCCAGGCAGGAGGGGGCCAGTGTGGTTCTGGGTTCGGCAACTCCTTCTCTGGAAGCTTTCTATGCGTGCCAGTGTGGAAAGTATCAGATGTTGAAACTTACAGAGAGAGCGGGGAATACAAAGCTTCCGCAGGTCTATGTTACGGACATGAGAGAAGAACTGAAAAAAGGAAACCGGTCGATACTGGGAGACCGTCTGAAGGAGATGATGTGTGAGAGGCTGAAGAAGAAAGAACAGATCATGCTGTTTCTGAATCGCAGAGGATATGCGGGGTTTGTTTCTTGCAGAGCCTGTGGATATGTAGTAAAATGTCCTCATTGTGATGTGTCTTTATCTGCACATCGGGGAGGAAAGATGGTCTGCCATTACTGCGGATATGAGATGCCGTCTGTATCCACATGCCCATCCTGCGGATCTTCTTACATTGGTGGATTCCGGGCAGGAACACAGCAGATTGAAGATCTGGTGAAAAGGGAATTCCCGGAAGCGAGGGTGCTTCGTATGGATATGGACACGACCAGAACAAAGGAAGGACATGAACAGATACTGGAATCCTTTGCAAGTGAAGAAGCAGATGTTCTCATTGGAACGCAGATGATCGTAAAAGGTCATGATTTTCCGAATGTTACACTGGTTGGAATTCTTGCGGCGGATATGTCTTTGTACGCAGACGATTACCGGTCCGGAGAACGTACTTTTCAGCTTCTGACACAGGCGGCCGGAAGAGCCGGCAGAGGAAATCGGCCGGGAGAAGTGGTGATACAGTCATATAATCCGGAACATTACAGCATACAGATGGCAGCAAAGCAGGATTACGAAGGGTTCTATGAAGAAGAGATGCGGTACCGGGAACTGATGGGTTATCCGCCGGTCTCTCAGCTTCTGGCAGTTCTGATGACAGGTGCAGATGAGGAGCAGCTGCAACTGGCGGCAGAGTACCTGAAAAAGTATGTGAATCATATTGACCGGAATCAGCAGATTCAGCTCATCGGACCGGCAAGTCCTTATGTAGGCAGGGTAAATGATGTCTATCGTCTGGTGCTCTATCTGAAGTGTGAAGAGTATCAGGTTCTTGTGGAGGCTAAGAATCAGATGGAGCGTTATATAGAGATTAATCGGGGATTTGCATCGCTGAGAATTCAGTTTGATTTTAACCCAATGAATATATTTTAGCAAAAGGAGAGAATAACATGGCAATTCGAACGATTCGAGAACTTGGAGACGAGGTTCTCACAAAAAAATGTAAGGAAGTTACCAAGATGACCCTTCGGACGAAGATTTTGATCAATGATATGCTGGATACAATGTATGAGGCAATGGGGGTAGGCCTTGCAGCACCACAGGTGGGTATTCTGAAACGTATCGTAGTGATTGATGTGGGTGATGGCCCGATTGTAATGCTCAATCCACAGATTATAGAGCAGAGCGGAGAACAGACAGGCGAAGAAGGATGTCTGAGTGTTCCGGGAAAAGCCGGAGTTGTGACTCGTCCAAACTATGTGAAAGTCAAAGCACTGAATGAAGAGATGGAAGAGGTTGAGCTGGAAGGTGAAGGACTTCTTGCAAGAGCATTCTGCCATGAGATCGACCACCTGGAGGGAAAGATGTATGTAGAGCTTGCAGAGGGTGGAATTCATGATGTGAGTTACGGGGAGGAAGAATAGAATGAAAGTGATATTTATGGGAACTCCTGACTTTTCGGTGGGAACCCTGGAAGCACTGGTGAAGGCCGGGCATGAGGTGGTGCTGGCCGTGACGCAGCCGGATAAGCCCAAAGGACGAGGCGGCAAAATGCAGTATACACCGGTTAAAGAAGCAGCAGTCTCTCATGGGATTCCGGTATTCCAGCCGAAAAAAGTACGGGATCCGGCATGTATTGAGGAACTGAGAAAATACGAAGCGGATGTGATGGTGGTCATTGCTTTCGGGCAGATTCTTCCAAAAGAAATTCTGGAAATGACGCCATATGGATGCATCAATGTACATGCATCACTTCTGCCGGCGTACCGCGGAGCTGCTCCGATACAATGGGCAGTAATCAACGGAGAAAAGGTATCCGGCGTAACAACCATGCAGATGGATGAAGGCCTGGATACCGGCGATATGATCATGAAGGAAGAGATTGCATTAGAAGAAGATGAAACCGGAGGAAGTCTTCACGACAAGCTTGCGCAGGCAGGGGCAAGGCTCTGTGTGAAGACGCTGGAAGCGCTTGAAAACAAGACGGCTGTCTGGGAAAAACAGGGAGAAAGCACAACGGAATATGCAAAAATGCTGGATAAAAAGCTGGGAGATATCGACTGGAGCAAGGATGCTGTGTCGATTGAGCGACTGATCCGCGGATTGAATCCGTGGCCGAGTGCATATACAGACTGGAATGGCAAGGTAATGAAGATCTGGGAGGCAAAGGTCGTAAAAGAGCAGACATCCGAAGCCTGTGGCACGATTGTCCGGGTGGAAAAGGATGGATTCCTGGTTCAGACAGGTGACGGCCTGCTGAAAGTACTGGCCCTTCAGATACCGGGCAAGAAACGTATGGAAGCAGATGCTTTTCTGAGAGGATATCAGATTGAAGTGGGAAACAGATTTTCTTCAGAAATCATTAAGAATTGTTAAAAAAGTATGAAAAGCAGTTTTTCTGCCAGTTTTTCATATATACTATAAGATATCAGATGAGTGGTAAGGAGGCAGAAATATGTATTATCCAATGTATTTTGATCCGACATATATGCTTGTATTACTGGGTGTGATTCTCTGCATGGCAGCTTCGGCAAAGATGAATTCGACCTTTAACAAGTATTCAAGAATAAGAAATCATTCCGGAATTACCGGAAGAGAAGCTGCAGAACAGATTCTTCGCAGATCCGGTATCTATGATGTAAGAGTGGAACATGTGTCCGGCAATCTGACAGATCACTACGATCCGAAGAATAAAGTATTAAGATTGTCAGATGCAACATATAATTCCGTTTCTGTTGCTGCACTTGGAGTGGCGGCACATGAGTGCGGACATGCTGTACAGCATGCGACTGGTTATGCACCTCTGAAGATTCGAGGCAGCCTGGTGCCGGTGGCTAATTTCGGGAGTACGATCGCATGGCCGCTGATCATCATCGGACTGTTTATTGGCGGTAATTCATCGTCGCTTCTGATCAATCTTGGAATACTGGCATTTTCTTTCGCTGTATTATTCCAGATCGTGACACTTCCGGTAGAATTCAATGCATCCAGCCGTGCGCTTCGGATTCTTGGAGGCAGCGGTCTGCTCTATGAGAATGAAGTAAAGGATACCAGAAAAGTTCTGACGGCAGCGGCGCTTACCTATGTAGCCGGTACTGCTTCTGCAATCCTGCAGCTTTTACGTATTATATTGCTGACGGGCGGCAGAAGGAACGATTAGGTGAGAAGAGGAATGAGATGGAGGATAAGCTATGGCGTCGTCTGTGAATGAGCGGGAACTTGTGCTGGATACGCTGTTAATGATTACGAGGGATGGGGAATACAGTCACATTGTTCTGAAAAATGTTCTGGACCAATATCAATATCTTGAGAAAAAGGAGCGTGCGTTTATCACGAGAGTGGTAAATGGCACGCTTGAACGCATGATAGAAATCGATGCAGTCATCAATCAGTTTTCCAAAGTAAGAGTGAATAAGATGAAACCGGTGATACGGACTATCCTGAGATTGTCAGTATATCAGATGCTTTATATGGACAGCGTGCCGGATTCAGCCGTATGCAATGAGGCAGTCAAGCTTGCACAGAAACGGGGGTTCGTGAACCTGAAGGGATTCGTCAACGGTGTTCTTCGTAATATAGGAAGAAATAAAGACAAGATACAGTATCCGGATGAGGAGGATACGCTGGCATGGCTGTCGATGCGATATTCTTTGCCGGAATGGATTCTGAAAGAATGGCTTTCTGTATATGACAGGGAGACTGTGGAGCGTATGGCAGCAGAATTTCTGGAGGAAAAGCCATTGACAGTCAGATACAACGAAAGAAAGGTCGGTCGGGAAGAGTTCCTTCGCAGACTGGAGAAAGAAGGAGTGACTGTGAGGGAGGATCCGAATATCCAGTGTGCAATGTATCTGTCAGGATATGATCACCTGTCTGGGCTTCCAAGCTTTCAGGAGGGTCTTTTTCAGGTACAGGACTTAAGCTCCATGCAGGTTGCGCTGTGGGCAGACCCCAGGAGGGATGATTATGTCATAGATGTGTGTGCGGCTCCGGGAGGCAAAGCGCTTCACATCGCAGAGCTTTTGAATGGTACCGGTCATGTGGAAGCCAGAGATCTGTCAGAGTACAAGACAGGGCTGATTCGGGATAATATCTTAAGAAGCGGACTCACGAATATAGAGGCGGTCTGCAGGGATGCAACGGTGTATGATGCGGATGCGTCCGGAAAAGCTGATATAGTAATTGCCGATCTTCCGTGTTCAGGGCTTGGAGTTCTCGGGAAAAAGCCGGATCTGAAATATAAGATGACCGAGCAGACGCAAAAAGATCTGGAGAAGCTTCAGCGTCAGATACTGTCTGTTGTACAGACGTATGTAAAGCCCGGTGGGAAGCTGCTGTACAGTACCTGTACGATCAACAGAGGAGAGAACGAAGAGAATGCCTGCTGGTTTCAGGAGACATTTCCGGAATTCGATCTGGTAAGAGAGAAGCAGATGCTTCCGGGAAACGATGCCGGAGACGGATTCTATATTGCAATGTTTCAGAGGAAAGATCATGGATAAAAAAGATATATGTTCCTGTAATTATGAAGAGTTAAAAGAAGAGATGTTAGAAATCGGAGAGAAAGCGTTCCGAAGTAAGCAGATCTATGAGTGGCTTCATGTGAAGCTTGCCGACAGTTTTGAGGAGATGACCAATCTGTCCAAGAGCCTGAGGGAAAAGCTGGATACGCACTATGAGATCCGTAAGGTAAAGATGATCGAACATCAGATATCAGAAGTGGATCCGACAGAAAAGTTTTTGTTTGAACTGAATGACGGCAATATGATTGAAAGTGTTTTAATGAAATATAATTATGGTAATTCCGTATGTATTTCTTCGCAGGCGGGATGCCGGATGGGATGCCGTTTCTGTGCATCCACGATCGGTGGTCTGGAGAGAAATCTGGAGCCTTCGGAGATGCTCAGACAAATCTATCATATACAGAAGGTGTCTGGGGAGAGAATATCGAACGTGGTAGTCATGGGAACGGGAGAACCACTGGATAATTACGATAATTTTGTGAAATTTATTCATATGCTGAGCGATGAACATGGGCTGAATATCGGTCAGCGTAATATTACGGCATCGACCTGTGGAATCGTACCAAATATGAAACGGCTTGCAGAAGAGGGGCTTCAGATTACGCTTGCACTGTCACTTCATGGTTCCAGTCAGGAAAAACGAAAGAAGCTGATGCCGGTGGCTAATAAGTATCAATTGGAAGAAGTTCTGGAGGCATGTGATTACTATTTTGAAAAGACAGGAAGAAGAATTACATTTGAATACAGTCTGGTTAAAGGTGTGAATGATCAGCCGGATGACGTCAGAGAACTGACAGCGATTCTGAAAAAAAGAAACTGTCATCTGAATCTGATTCCGGTCAATCCGATCAAAGAAAGAGATTTTAAGAAACCAGACAGGAAAAATGCCCTGGAATTCAAAAATAAACTTGAAAAAAACGGAATTAATGTTACTATAAGAAGGGAAAGAGGCTCTGATATTGACGGGGCCTGCGGACAGCTGCGGAGACGACATGCTGCCGCCGATAAAGGAGAAGCAGATGAAATTATATGCAATGACTGATGTGGGAAGGAAACGCGAGGTCAATCAGGATTATGTATATGTGACGGATCAACCGATTGGTCCATTCCCCAACCTGCTTGCGGTTGCCGATGGAATGGGAGGCCACAAGGCAGGAGATTTTGCGTCCAAATATACAGTGAATGTGTTGAAAGAAGAACTTCAGCAGACACCTTTGAATAAGCCTGAGGAGATCCTGCGCAACGTAGTCAGTGTTGCAAACCATAAGCTGATTGAAGCTGCGGCAACTGATATTAAACTGGAAGGAATGGGTACGACACTGGTTGCTGCGACAATCGTTGGTAATACACTGTATTTTGCAAATGTGGGAGACAGCAGGCTGTATCTGATCAATGATAAGATTCGTCAGCTTTCCAAGGATCATTCCCTTGTAGAGGAGATGGTTCGTCTCGGAGGAATCAAAGCCGAAGAGGCCAGAAATCATCCGGACAAGAATATTATTACACGGGCAATCGGAGTAAAGAAAGACGTAGAAGCAGATATCTATGAATATCGTCTGAAAAGGGGAGATACGATATTGATGTGTACAGATGGACTCAGCAATATGGTTGAAGACGAGGATATGTTTGACATTGTAAAGGGTGCCCGGGATGTAGTAGAAGCAGTGCAGATGTTGATTGAAAAGGCAAATAGCAATGGTGGGAGAGATAATATAGGGGTTATCATAGCAGAGCCACTTGCAGATGAGGTGAGTGTATGGTAAAAGATGGAATATTTCTGGGAAAACGATATGAAGTGCTCAGCAAGATTGGTGCCGGCGGTATGGCGGATGTCTATAAAGGCAAAGATACCATGCTGAATCGTTACGTGGCGATCAAAGTATTAAAGAAAGAGTACAAAGAAGATGAGAATTTTGTGCGTAAATTCCGTTCTGAAGCACAGGCGGCAGCGGGGCTTATGCATCCGAATATTGTGAATGTATACGATGTTGGTGAAGACCGCGGCCTGAATTATATGGTTATGGAGTTGGTCGAGGGAATTACGTTAAAGGAATACATTGAAAGAAAAGGAAGATTGTCCCACAAAGAGACGATCAGTATTGCAATACAGATGTGCAGCGGTATTGGCGCGGCACATGCGGCAAATATCATTCACAGAGATATTAAACCGCATAATATTATTATATCCAGAGATGGGAAGGTAAAAGTAACGGATTTTGGAATTGCCAAGGCAACAACTTCCAATACGGTCAGTACCAATGCAATGGGTTCCGTTCATTATACTTCTCCGGAGCAGGCAAGAGGTGGATTCAGTGATCAGAAGAGTGACATCTATTCTATTGGTATTACGCTCTTTGAGATGGTAACGGGACAGGTGCCATTTGATGGGGATTCTACCGTGGCGGTTGCGATGAAGCATCTTCAGCAGGAGATCACGCCGCCTTCCGATCTGGTTCCGGATATTCCGTACAGTCTGGAACAGATCATATTAAAATGTACGCAGAAAAATTCTGAACGAAGATATAAGAGTACCGGGGAACTGATTCAGGATCTGAAGCGTTCACTTGTGGATCCGGACGGTGACTTTGTAGTAATTCCGCCGCTTCGGAATGCAGATACAGTCATTATCACGGATGATGAACTGGATAATATCCGCAGTTCATATGATGATGATGATGATTACGACGACGAATATGACGATGAGTATGATGATTACGATGACGACGATGATGATGACGATGATGATTACGACGACGATGATTATGCGCCAAGACGTGGGAAAAAGGGGAGATCTTCCGATGAAGTAAATCCACGCATGGGAAAGATTATGAAGATCCTGACAATCGTGGTCGCTGTGATCATTGTATTCATACTGGTATTTACCATTGGTAAAGCAGCAGGTGTATTCAAGTTTGGACCGTCACTCAGTTCTGAGGAGACAGAAGAGAAGGTCAAAGTGCCAAACGTTGTGGGAATGACAGAAGAGGAGGCAAAAGAAACTCTGAATAAAAAGGGCCTTGGCTTTAAGGTGGATGAACGGAAAGAATCTAAAAAATATGAAGAAGGAACAGTATCCGAGCAGAAAACAGAGGCTGGAGAAAGAGTAGCGAAAAACACAACGATCCACGTGGTGATCAGCTCGGGGCTGGTCGGAGATAAGATCCCTGTTCCGGATGTAAGCGGAAAGAGTGAAGATGAGGCTCAGAAAGCATTGAAAAATGCGGGATTCAATAAGATATCTTCCGAGTTTGAATACAGTGACGACGTAGAAGAGGGAAAAGTGATTGGAACCACACCGTCAGCAGGAGCAGAAGCAACCAAGGAAACAGAGATCGTTATGAAGGTCAGCAAGGGAAGCGATAAGAAGACGGTTCCAAATCTTCTCGGAAAAGAAGATTCCGAAGCACAGAGTATGATCAAGAGTGCAGGACTGTCCGTCGGAAAAGTGACGTATGATTATAATGACAATGTTCCTAAGGGACAGGTGGTATCACAGTCAGTGGACGCAGGTTCTAAGGTTGCGGAAGGTACAGAGATTGACATTGTGGTAAGTAACGGTGCAAAACCGGAAGAAAAGATACAGGTGCAGAGCTTTGTAGGTAAAGCGGAAAGTGAACTGAAAAACTGGGCTGCATCCAATGGTCTGTATACCAATGTATCCGGTTCACAGCACAGTGATACTTATCCGAAGGGATGTATTATCTCTCAGAGTCCACCGTCCGGAAGTGTATCCAAGGGGGAGACAATTAGTTATATCATCAGCCTTGGACCAAGCCAGTCCGGTGATTCGGAAGGAACAGATACGAATTAAAAACAGAAAGAATAGTCAGACAGGATTATTTTATGAAGGGAAAGATTATAAAGGGTATTGCAGGATTCTACTACGTTCATGTAGTAGAATCCGCTGTTTATGAATGCAAAGCAAAAGGTGTGTTTCGCAAGGAAAAAGTAAAACCTCTGGTAGGCGATAATGTGGAGATCGAGGTGCTGGATGAGAACTCCAGGACCGGTAATATTGTAAGGCTTCTTCCGCGAAAGAATGAACTGATACGTCCGGCGGTAGCTAATATTGACCAGGCGCTGGTTGTGTTTGCAATCGCCAAGCCCGATCCACACTTTAATCTCCTGGATCGTTTTCTGGTTATGATGGAAAGTAAGGAGATACCGGTTATCCTTTGCTTTAATAAAGAGGATATTGCAGAGGAATCACAGGTGGAACAATTAAAGTCCGTGTATGGAAAATGTGGATGTCCTCTGCTTTTTGTCAGTGCGAAGGAAGAACAGAATATAGAACAGATCCGTCGTATGCTGCATGGAAAGATGACTGCAATTGCCGGGCCTTCCGGTGTGGGTAAATCTTCAATCATCAATCTGCTGCAGCCGGAAGCAAATATGGAGACCGGAGCAATCAGCAGCAAGATTGAGAGAGGCAGACACACCACAAGACATTCTGAATTATTTGCAATTGATGAAAACTCATATATCATGGATACACCGGGATTCAGTTCGCTCTATGTAAATGATTTTGAAAAAGAGGAACTGAAGTACTGTTTTCCGGAGTTTATGGAGTATGAAGGCATGTGCAGGTTTCAGGGATGTGACCATGTGCACGAACCGGACTGTGCAGTAAAGCAGGCGGTAAATGAAGGGAAGATTCACAGGATCCGATATGAGGATTATCTTGAAATATATGAAGAAATGAAGAATAAGAGGAGGTATTAGCGGTGAAATATGTATTATCCCCGTCCATTCTTTCGGCAGACTTTAAAATACTGGGGGAGGAAATGAGAAAAACCGAAAAAAATGGTGCTGGATATATTCATTTTGATGTTATGGATGGATTATTTGTGCCGAGTATATCTTTTGGAATTCCGGTCCTGGCTTCCATTCACAGTGCGACGGAACAGGTAATGGATGTACATCTGATGATACAGGAGCCGTTCCGTTATATTGAGGAATTTCAAAAGGCAGGAGCAGACATTGTTACAATCCACCTGGAAGCCTGTGAAGATGTGAAGGCGACTCTGGATAAGATCCATGCGTGTGGTATGAAAGCCGGATTATCCATCTGTCCGGAGACAGAGGCAGAAGCGCTTGAACCCTATCTTGCAGATGTGGACATGATTCTGGTTATGAGTGTACATCCCGGATTTGGCGGACAGAAGTTTATTCCGGAATCACTAGATAAGATTCGTAAGGTACGTGATATGGTGGAAAAAAGAGAAGTTTTTGCTGACATACAGGTGGACGGAGGGGTTCATCTCGGTAATGTCCGGGAAGTTCTGGATGCAGGAGCAAATGTGATTGTTGCCGGATCGGCAGTTTTCAAAGGCGATGCGGGACAGAATACAAAAGAGTTTATGGAGATATTAAAGGATTATGAGTAAGAGGATTGTGATAATCAGCGGAGGGAAACTGAATGAGGAGTTTGCTCTTTCTGTTTTGAATAAGGAGAAAAATGACTGGATTATTGGTGTGGACAAAGGAATGGAATTCCTGTATCGCCATAAGATCCTTCCGAATTATATAGTGGGAGATTTTGACAGTGTGAAAGAGGAAATTGCGGATTATTATCGCAATGAAACCAGTGTTCCGATCAGGGAGTTTAATCCGGTAAAAGATGCGTCTGATACGGAGATTGCAATACGGCTTGCCATGACGATTGGCTGTAAAGAATTGATTATCCTTGGTGCTACCGGAGGACGAATCGATCATCTCTGGGCCAATGTGCAGAGTCTCAGCATTCCATTTAAGGCAGGGATCGATGCCGTGATTCTGGACAGTCAGAATCTGATCCGCCTGATCGGAGGAGGGAAGACTGTACTGAAAAAAGAAGAAGCGTACGGACCGTATTTTTCAGTATTTCCGCTTGGAGAAGAGATCTTCGGCTTCAGTATCACAGGGGCGAAATACCCGCTCAGTAACCATATACTGACGCCGTATAACAGTCTCTGTGTCAGCAATCAGATCGAGGGTGATGAGGTGACGATCAGTTTTCCGACCGGAACAGTGATTCTGATGCAGACACGGGATCAGGAAAAGTAGAAGAGATGTTATTCTGATTTATTCACAAAAAAGTCCGAATATGATATACTGATTATCGTTGTGTTTGGATTATCAGGCTTTGAGGAGGTAATATAGAAGATGAAATTAGGTATCGTTGGATTACCAAATGTGGGAAAAAGTACATTGTTTAATTCGTTGACAAAAGCGGGAGCGGAATCGGCCAACTATCCATTCTGTACCATTGATCCGAATGTGGGTGTGGTTACAGTACCGGATGAGAGACTGAATGTCTTGGGAGAGATGTATCATACGAAAAAGATTATTCCGGCTGCAATCGAATTTGTTGATATTGCAGGTCTGGTAAAAGGCGCTTCCAAAGGAGAGGGGCTTGGAAACCAGTTTCTTGCAAATATTCGTGAAGTAGATGCGATTGTACATGTAGTAAGATGCTTTGAGGATACGAATATTGTGCATGTAGATGGCAGTATTAATCCGCTGAGAGACATTGAGACAATTAATTTTGAGCTTATTTTTTCTGATCTTGAGATATTGGAAAGAAGAATTGCCAAGACAGTCAAGGTTGCAAGAAATGATAAATCTGCAGCGAAAGAACTGGAGCTGCTGAAAAAGATCAAAGAACATCTGGAAGAAGGAAAGCTTGCAAAAACATTTGACGGTGCAGAAGATGAGGATGAGCAGGCATGGTTGGAGAGCTATAATCTGCTGACTTACAAGCCGGTGATCTATGCGGCAAATGTCGCAGAAGATGATTTGGCAGATGATGGTGTTTCTAATGCAGGGGTTCAGGCTGTACGAGAATATGCGGCATCTGAAGAAAGTGAGGTCTTTGTGGTATGTGCACAGATCGAACAGGAGATTGCGGAGCTGGACGATGATGAAAAGAAGATGTTTCTGGAGGATCTCGGGCTTTCTGAGTCAGGTCTGGAAAAATTGATTAAAGCAAGTTATAAACTTCTCGGGTTGATCAGTTACCTGACAGCAGGCGAGCCGGAAGTTCGTGCATGGACGATTACCAGAGGAACAAAAGCACCTCAGGCAGCAGGAAAGATTCACTCTGATTTTGAAAGAGGATTTATCCGTGCGGAAGTGGTATCCTATGATGATCTGATTGCGTGTGGAACTCATGCGGCGGCAAAGGAAAAGGGGCTGATCCGTCTGGAAGGAAAGGATTATGTTGTGCAGGACGGCGATATCATGCTGTTCCGGTTCAATGTATAAGAAATGAGTAAAAGGAAGTCGGTTAACAGATGCACAGAACAATAGATTTCCCGAATATCGGGATTCATTTAACATCCGTCGGAGATCATATCACTATCTTTGGCTTTGATATTGCATATTATGGAATCGTTATAGGACTTGGAATTCTTGCGGGACTTTTGATTGCTGTTGCCGAAGCAAAAAGGAGCGGTCAGAATCCGGAAGTATACTATGATCTGGTTATATATGCTGTCATTTTTTCTATCATAGGAGCCAGATTGTATTATGTGATCTTCTCATGGAATATGTATAAGGATGATCTGAAGAGCATTCTGAATATCAGGCAGGGAGGACTTGCAATCTACGGAGGTGTGATTGCGGCAATTATTACGGTTTTTGTGTTTGCAAAAGTGAGAAAGTTGTCACCGTATCTGATCTTTGATACAGCCGGTTTGGGACTGGTGGCCGGTCAGATGATCGGAAGATGGGGTAATTTCTTTAACAGAGAGGCATTTGGAGAATATACGGACAGTCTTCTTGCGATGCGGCTTCCTGAGGATGCGGTGCGACAGTCTGATATTACGGAACTGATGCGGCAGAATATGGCAACCATAAAGGGCGTGAATTATATACAGGTACATCCGACGTATCTGTATGAGTCGTTGTGGTGTCTGATGGTATTGGTGATCATGCTGCTGTATCGTAAACATAAAAAGTTTGACGGAGAAGTGTTTCTGGTATATTTACTGGGATATGGACTGGGAAGAGTCTGGATTGAAGGCCTTCGAACGGATCAGCTGCTTCTTCCGAAGATTGGACTGCCGGTTTCACAGATGCTTGCAGGAGTGATCGTGATCGTCTCGCTGGTATTGATATTATATAATCGCAGAAAATGTAAAAAAGAAATATAGAGTCATCTCGCGGGAGAAAAAGCGGGTGTTTCAAAACTATGAAAATGATAAATCATGGTTTTGAAACACCCGCTTTTTTGTTGAACTTTATAATCCGGAAATCCTGGAAAGTGCTGCTTTGTCTGCAACGATGGTTACATCGTTATGTAACTGGAGAATCGAAGCCGGAACAGCAGGAGTGATCGGACCGTGAAGAACCTCATTCAGAATCTCGGCTTTGCTTTCACCACTTACAATCACAAGGATCTTTCTGGCCTGCATGATGCTTTTGATTCCCATGGTATAAGCCTGCTTTGGAACTTCGTCCTCAGAGTCAAAGAAGCGTTTGTTTGCTTCTATCGTGCTTTCTGTTAAATCTACACAATGTGTTTCCTTTTCGAATGCAGCACCAGGTTCATTGAATCCAATGTGTCCATTATGTCCAAGGCCAAGTAACTGGAGGTCGATGCCTCCTTCACGGGTAATGATCTGATTGTACTCACTACATGCCTTTTCTGAATCAGCTTCCAGCCCGTCCGGCACAAAAGTACGTGTTTTATCGATATTTACATGGTTGAAAAGATTGGTATTCATAAAGTAGCGATAGCTCTGATCGTTGTCAGGTCCCAATCCCTTATATTCATCCAGATTAATGCTTGTTACCTGGGAAAAATCAAGGTCTCCTTTTTTGTACCATTCAATCAGCTGCTGGTAAGTTCCTACAGGTGAGGAACCGGTCGCCAGACCGAGAACACAGTTTGGCTTCATAATAATCTGTGCTGAGATAATATTTGCGGCTTTACGGCTCATGTCCTGATAATTTTCTGCCTGATAAATTGTCATGTTTTTCATTTCCTTTCTTCATATATTGTTTTGATTTTGAGTATGAATTGTAGAATAACGCAATGGGATTGCGTTAACAATTTTAAAGTATAC
>NZ_JAFBIZ010000119.1 GCF_021531995.1 Faecalicatena contorta | reverse complement strand
TCATTAATTTTTACGAGTATAATTTAATCGGATTTCTTACACCACAGAAAGTCGTGTCCCGGAACCACAATATTTTTCAGTTCCACTTTCTCACCTGTCATCAGATTTCTGAAAATACCTGTTTCCTGCATCCAGGCAGTTTTTGGCTGATCACTGAAGTTAAATAGTCCGATCAGATACTCTCCCTGATATTCACGTAAAACTCCCAGTATGGCATCTTCATGAACATCATAAGTATAGACATCTGCCTTCTGATCAAATACATTTTCCTGTCGTCGAACCTGTTCCAGACAAGTCAGTGCCTGAAAGATGGATCCTTCCACACTTAATTCGTCATGTCTGTTCTCTGCAAGTTCCCAGTGAAACCTTCCACGATGAATATAGCGGGAATCTTCTGCTTTTTCCGGATCCTGTTTATAACTGTAATCATTGGTCTGCCCAATCTCATCGCCGCTGTAAAGCATTGGAATTCCCGACTGGATCAGCATATATGCATGGAGCATAATATCCAGACGTACCGCAGCTTTCATTTCATCGTCCCCGGACTCCTCAAGCTTCTTTCCCTGGAATCCTGCACATTCCACTCCACACATGGATGCAGTTGTTCCACAGAAACGGGCATCCTGAGTGATCGGATCATCATTATACAGCTCGCCACGACTGACACTTTCCCGGATCTTTCCGGTAAAATAATCATTCAGATATTTCTTATGCTGCGGTTCCGTCATCCCCCATTTTCTTAAAGTCGGATAATCTAATCCCCAGCCGATATCGTCATGACAGCGCAGATAATTCAAATATGTATACTGCTTTGGAAGGCTGTTCACAATATCCATCTGCTGCTTCAGCAGGCGAACATCTTTCGTTGCCACACTGTTCCATGTCGTTGCCATCGTCGTTACATTATACAGCATGTGACATTCCGGTTTCTCCACCGTACCAAAATACGGAACCACTTTTTCCGGTTCCATAACCACTTCCCCTAATAAGAGTACACTTGGGCACACAATCTCACTAATCATTCGCATCATACGGACAATTGTATGTACCTGTTTCAGGTTCCGGCACTGGGTTCCCAATTCTTTCCAGATATACGGAACCGCATCAATCCGGATGATATCCATCCCCTGATTCGCCAGATACAGGAAGTTATACATCATTTCATTAAACACTCTTGGATTGCGGTAATTCAGATCCCACTGATATGGATAAAATGTCGTCATCACATAATGATCTATTTCCGGAAGATAGGTAAAATTTCCCGGTGCCGTTGTTGGAAATACCTGTGGAACCGTCTGTTCGTATCTTTCAGGAATTCCTCTGTCCTGATAGAAAAAATACCGGCTCATATACTCCCCGTCACCCTGTCTGGCACGTCTGGCCCATTCATGTTCTTCAGAAGTATGATTCATAACAAAATCCATACACAGATTGATCCCGTTCTGATGACACCTGTCCGCAAGATCTGCAAGATCATCCATCGTTCCAAGATCTGATCTTACTTTCCGGAAATCAGACACTGCATATCCGCCGTCTGAACGCCCTTTCGGGGTATCCAAAAACGGCATCAGATGAATGCAGTTTACATTACATTCCTTCAGATAAGAAAGTTTTTCTGTCACGCCTTTTACGGTACCTGCAAAATTATCAATATAGAGCATCATACCGAGCATATCTTTCTTTTGAAACCAATCTGTTTCCTTTTCACGATAATCATCCCTGATTTTCAGCGATTGTCTACGTTTTATATAATATTCATACATCTGCGAACACAGCTCAGCAAACATATCTTCATTCTGATATAACTCCATATACAGCCATCTGAGTTCATCATGATGTCTGCTTAACCGTTCTTTGAATCTGATATCCTCTTTCGATTCCATGGTCTTTATCCTCTTCTGAAATGTTTTTCCTCTATTCAAAGATTTCAAAATGCAGCTGATATCCCTGATATTCTCCAAGTTCTACCGGAACAGGAATTCCTGCTTCCATCAGGGCTGCTCCACTGTACATTTTTCCGGTGTTTTTCTCCTGATACAGCACATCTGCATTCAGTCCTCTCATTTTTACATAATTGACCGTCATATTTCCGTGAATCTCCTGCATAACTACATTCAAAAGAGCTTCTTTCCCATCCTCTGATACAAATTCCCATGCACAGATTTCATCGTGAAACGGATCCGACAGACGATAATACTTTCCATTTTGAATCAATGGTGCATATTTGTGATAATCTGCAATCTGCTTTTTAACTTCTTCCTTCTCTTCCTTCGTCAGCGCGCCAAGATCCAGCTCATAACCGAAGGTTCCAGCCATCGCTGTAATCCCCCTTGTCTTCATCGATACAGTTCTTCCGGTCTGATGATTTGGTACAGCCGACACATGCGATCCTACTGTAGAAACCGGATACCCAAAAGAAGTTCCATACTGAATTTTCAAACGGTCTATAGCATCTGTATTATCACTGCACCAGATCTGCGGCGTATAATATAACATTCCGGCATCAAATCTTCCACCACCGCCGCTGCAGCCTTCGATCAACATATCCGGGTATCTCTGTACCAGCCGTTCCAGAAATTCATATACCCCCAGAACATAATCGTACATAACTCTTCCCTGATCTTTTACAGACACCGAATAGATATCCATCAGGCTTCGGTTCATATCCCATTTTACATATTCAATATTGCCCTGATCCAGAACCTTACAGATCTGATCGTAGACATAATCTACCACTTCTTTTCTTGAAAAATCCAATACCAGTTGATTTCTCGCACGCACCGGATCTCTTCCCGGAATCACCAGTGCCCAGTCCGGATGTGCCCGGTACAGATCACTGTCTTCGGATATCATTTCCGGCTCAATCCAGATACCAAATTTGATGCCAAGGTCATTGATCTTCTGAATCAGATCTCCTAATGTTCCACCAAGTTTTTCTTCATTTACATACCAGTCACCAAGTCCGCTGTTATCATCTTCTCTTTTTCCGAACCATCCGTCGTCCATTACCAGCATCTCAATATCAGCCTCTTTTGCATGCTTTGCAAGTTCATAAAGCGATTCTCCTGAAAAATCAAAGTAGGATGCTTCCCAGCTGTTGATCAGTACCGGGCGAACCGCTTCTTTATATTTTCCACGACATACATGATGACGAATACAGGAATGCAGATTTTGAGACAGCTGATTTAATCCCTTATCTGTAAACGTAATAATTACTTCTGGAAAATAAAAAGTTTCTCCTTCTTCCAGTGGATAACGGAACATCTCTTCCTGAAGCCCCATCAGGATACGTGTTTGATTAAACTGATCTTTCTGTGCCTCTCCCTGAAAATTTCCACTGTATACAAATGACATTGCATAACCATATCCATCATCTTCTGTTGTTCTTTTTTCCGCTAGGATCATCATTGGATTATACTGATGACTGGAAGATCCTCTTCTGCTTCCGATCACCTGACTTCCATGAACAACCGGAACTCTCTGAACATTACGTTCCATTGCATGACGACCGTAAAATGTAATCAGGTCATACTCCCCATACAAAAAATCAAGGCATGCGGACTGCGCCTTCTCCAGATAGATTTTTCCGGATTCGCAGTTTATAACCTCTGCACTTCTGGTAATCACATCCAGATCCGGAAGTACTCCGTATAATAGATTGACCCGGAGACCCGTTACCCGGTCCTCCAGCTCAATTTTTAACGTCTGAGCCTCTTCTTCATCCGCATATACTGCCGGGAGACCGGGAAGTCCATATTTACCTTTTGTAATCTCATATCCTTTGTATCTCAGATCACAACTGAATGTACCATCTGCATTTTCAACAGATAGAGCCACACTTCTGTAATCTCCATTTCCAAGACATGGAAATTCCTGAGGCAGAGAATCCATAGAATATGTTCTGTCATTCCCTGCCTCATAAGGATTACCGGAGAATCCTCTGTCATAATAAGTCAATAGGTAATCCATACATCCCTTTACTTTTTTTCCGTAATACAGATGCAAAAGGAATCCATAGTCATCTACCTTCATCTGATAAGTCGTTGTCCTTGTATGTATCGTAAATGTTCTGTCTGTTTGACAATAGATAATTCCCATAGCGATTCTCCTTATATAATGTAATATTTTAGAATTATTTTACTGCACCATTAACTACACCGTTCAAAATCTGTTTCTGACAGATCAGATAAAAGATCAGTATCGGCAGCAATGCAAGCAGATATGATGCAAATGCCAGATTATAATTGGTTCCAAACTGTGTCTGGAAGTTCAGCTGTGCCAGTGGCAGCGTTGTATTGCCGGAACCAGACATGATAACCAGCGGTGTCATAACATCATTCCATGTTCCGAGCGCTGTCAGTACTGCAACCGTCGCATGCATCGGTTTCATGATCGGAAAGATCACCTTCCAGTACGTTGTCCATGTACTGGCACCATCCACACATGCCGCTTCTTCCAGGGCCATTGGGATATTGGTAAGATATCCGGAATAGAGGAGCACATTCATCGGCATATAGAATACAACATATAGTATAATCACTCCAGCCATATTTGCAAGCCCCATCTGCGCCGTCTGTTTTACAAGAGGCATCATCAGAATTGCAAATGGAACAAACATACCGCTGACTACATAGAAATAAATTCCTTTGTAAAATTTACTGTGTGCCTTGTTTCTTCCGATAGCATATCCAAGCAGCGAATGGATCAGGATAGACAGTATAACGGTAACCATCGTAATCAGGATACTGTTTCCGAGAGAATGCCAGAAATCTGTTACTTCCATTGCTTCTTTAAAATTACTCAGACTCCAGCTTTTCGGAAGAGACAGGATTCCGGAAATACTGTTCGTCATCTCCGATGGCTGCTTAAATGCGATCATAATCGTCATATATAATGGAAATGCTACAGTGATCAATCCCAGAATCAATAAAATTGTCAAAGGCCAGTTTACTCTTTCTTTTCCTATATTTTTTTTCATTACAACTGCTCCTCCTTCTTACCGGTGATCGTCATCTGGAATACAGAAAGCACCACAATTACAATAAAGAAGATTACTGCATTGGCACTCTGGAATCCAAACTGTCCGCCGCCCATACCATTGTTATAGATCAGATAAGAGATAGATTCCGTACTCTGAGCCGGTCCGCCTTTGGTTAAAGCCATGATCTGATCAAATACCATCAGGAAGTTCTTTACGCAAAGTACCATATTGATGGAGAAGAACGGAATAATCAGTGGAAATGTCAGATGTTGAAATTTTCTGAATCCTGTTGCTCCGTCAATTGCTCCTGCTTCATACACATCTTCCGGAACCGTCTGCAGACCGGATATATAGATGATCGTATTCATAGCAATGGACTGCCATGCACATACAATTACGACCGCAATCCATGCAAGTTTTGTATTGGACAACATACTGGAGGAAAATGTACTGCTTCCAATCATTTCTCCAAATGCAGGAAGAATATAGGTAAAGAAATAGTTGAAAATATAGCCGACAACCAATGCTCCAAGTACATTCGGGATAAAGTAAGCCCCCCTCAGTGTACTCTTGAACTTAATCTTACTGTTTAATCCCAATGCAAGCAGAAGGCTGATTATATTGGTCAAAATTGTTGCGGCTATCGCAAGTTTAAATGTAAAAAGGTAAGAATTTCCAACTCGGATATCCGTAAACAGATCTTTATAATTTCGAAGTCCTACCCAGTCAAAGCTTCCATAACCGCGGAAGTTTGTAAAACTGTAGATTACACCTTTGATCAGTGGCAGGGTGTTAAAGCAGAAGAACAACGCCACGATCGGTATCGTAATCAGTAAAAATGTCCGCTCTCTGCCGTTCATTTTCTTTTTCTTCATTTTCTGTTTCTCCTTCCCCTAATTTTCATCTGCATGTTCTTTTTCGTAATTCTGGACTTTCTGGATAATATCACGATTATATCTCATCCAGTCCTTGTCAAATTTCTTAAGAAACGCATCTGTATCTTTTTTCATAAGGAACGTCTGTATCTGTGCGTCAACTGACATTTCGGATGGATAATAATGATCCTGATAATCTGCCATTCTTCCCGCATCAATATAGGTTTCCATTCCATCCAGCATAGATGGAAGTTCGAAATCGCCTTCTTTACAAGGTACTGCATTCTGTGAATCCAGGTAAGCCTGTACGCTTTCATCTTCCAACAGGAAATCCAGTACCTCATAGGCAGCTTCCTTATTTTCACAATCTGCCATCACACAGAATTGCAGATCAACGCCGGAATTCAATACATTATCCTCTTCCTTGTCATTTGCAGGCATTACAAAAGAATCAATATCCATGTCCGGGTTTACCGTCTGAATCTGAGGCACTGCATAACTACCGATCGGATACATCGCTGCCTCTCCATTTGCAAAGGCTGTACAGGCTCCATTATAATCATAAGCAAACGGATCCTCCGGTCCGTACTGAATCATTTCCAGCATCTTTTCAGCCGTTTCTCTGTACTCTTCTGTAAATGTTGTCTCGCCTTTGTTCACCTGACGGCATACATCAGCAGGTGCAAGACCTACTGCAAGCGCATTCCACGGCGCAAGGCAAGTCCATGTGTCCTTAAATCCGAAATACATCGGCAATATACCTTCTGACTGAATCTGTTCACACAAGCTCATGAATTCATCCCATGTTTCCGGGATTTCCCATCCATGTTCCTTGAACATCTCCCGGTTGTAAAGAATTCCGGCTGCGTTTGCTACATAAGGAACAGCATAGGTTCCCTCCAGCGGTACAAATTCCAGTGCTTTATCAATATCTCTGTATGCCTGTTTAATATCATTTAATCCTTCATAGTCTGATATATCCATAAGAATCTCAGCATCCATGAAATTCGAAAAGTTCACATCCCCACCGATTCCGATAATGTCCGGATTATCTTCCCGGATAAATCTCGTTTTCAGCACTGTCATTGCATCATTTGGTGATTCTATTGTCAGATGAATATCGTCATGTGTTTCATTGAACTTTTCTTCAATTTGTTCAAATGTTTTTACCGCCTCAGGTTTGTACTGAACAAGATTAATCTCTATTATTCCGTCGCTTTTGTCTTTTGTTCCACAACCTTGAAGAGCCATGGCTACAACCATACAGAGGATCAATCCTGTACTGATTAATTTTTTTCCTCTTTTATACATCTCTCATTTACTCCTTTCCAACATGTTTGTCGGCTTTTCTCCTGATTATCCCGGGATTATGTAGCATTTCATCAGGTTTTTCCGTTTTTCTTTTCACGCAAAATTGTAACATGCCTTTATGCGTCTATAAATATCCACATTTTTCTTGTTTTATGTCAAAATACAACTTTTCCTCTGGTATATTGAACTATGCAAGCATTTTGGTATATAATACAAAAAAATCACCAAAGGAGAGCCTTATGAACAACGTACTTTTTTCTGTTTTTCCCAATGAAAACTTTGTTGACCTGGGACTTTACCAGTATGGCTGGGAACACTGTAAGCCTTCCCATTCTTTTGGTCCTGCTGCCAGAAATCACTACCTGTTTCATTATGTAATATCCGGAACCGGAAAACTGCTCGCGGACAAATCTCCGGGAAACACTGTAGAATATCAGATCAGAAGCGGACAGGGCTTTATGCTGTTTCCACATCAGATCAATACCTATATTGCTGATCACAATCTTCCCTGGGAATATGTCTGGATTGAATTCGATGGACTAAGAGCCAAAGAGGCTATCGAAATCGCAGGTCTAAGACCGGACAATCCGATATATCGTGCCAACTCCAAAGACCTGAGAAATGATATGATGAATGAAATGCTGTATATCGTCCGTCATTCTACAGAAGCTCCCATGCACCTGATTGGACATCTGTATCTTTTTCTGGATTATTTTATGCGTTCTTCACATTCAGTCAGATTAAATCAGGGCGGGAAATTGAGAGATTTCTATATTAAAGAAGCTCTTACCTTTATAGAGCAAAATTTCCAGAATGATATCACCGTGGAAGACATCGCTGATTCCTGCGGGCTGAATCGCAGCTACTTTGGGAAAATATTTCATGATATCATAGGCCGATCTCCACAGGAATTTCTGATCAACTACCGCATGACAAAAGCAGCCGAACTCTTAAAACTTACAGGTCTGTCCATTGCGGATATCGGAAATGCCGTCGGATATCCGAACCAGCTGCATTTCTCACGGGCATTTAAAAAAGTATATGGAATATCGCCAAGAAACTGGCGCAATGAAAATCGACTGGAATCCTTAAAGTAATCCTGCATTTCTACATCATCCATCCGGCCAGCAATACACTTACAGCAGTACCTGCAAAAGTTGCAAAAAGAGCACCACCGAGCGTATATCTCGTTTTTGTAACTTTTGCGGTCATGTAATATACACTCATGGTATAAAAAACCGTCTCCGTGCAGGACATACTGATGGAAGCAATAAGGCCAATGTATGAATCCGTCCCATATTCCTTATATACATCCAGAAGAAGCCCTGTTGCAGCAGATGACGAAAACAACTTCACAACCGTAAGCGGAACCAGTTCTCCCGGAAAACCAATCCTTTCAGTAAACATGCCAATCATCCCGGACAAGAAATCCAGAAAACCGGAGGCTCTCAATATCCCGACGGCCACCATCAGACCTACCAGCGTCGGCATAATCCTGATCACAGTAAAAAATCCACTTTTTGCACCTTTGACAAAAGTATCATATACATTGACTTTCATCAAAAGTCCATAACAGATAATCCCAAAAATCACAAGCGGCACAATAAAATCCGCCAGATATAATACTAACTCCATTCCTAATCTCCCGGTTATCCACAATATACACTTAAAATATATGCATAACTACAGGGG
>NZ_JAFBIZ010000118.1 GCF_021531995.1 Faecalicatena contorta | reverse complement strand
ATTCTGGCTTAGAGTTTACAAAAATGATGTATGATTAATATGGATTTTTTCAGTTTTTTGCCTTTTGGTGTGTTAATTGTTATTGCAATGTATTTATCCGGCGTTTTCGGAAAGATAAAGGCAAGACGAATGATGCAGAGAAATGCTAAAAAAATCAAGTAATATGACACTGATTATTGCAGCAATCATGATGGCAGTATGTATCGTAATTAGTTTTGGAAAGCGACAGTAAGTTCCGGTTTATCTATTAAACCCTCTGTAAGCCCTGCATTTTCAAGGCTTTTCGCGTGCTTTATGCTCAAACCTTATGTATTTTCCCTTGTTTTTTCCCTTATGAGCCGAAACAAGGGAAACTTTTTGTTATTCGCCGCCGACTACCTTATCCAGCAGCCTTGCGGAGGTACGCTTCGCTTCCCTTGTAGTGTGAGCGTAGATATTCATTGTGGTACTTACATCAGCGTGTCCGAGAAGTTCCTGCACATCCTTAACAGCTAAAGGTCTTTGACAAAAACGGCATGTATCTTCCCACCAGGAAAATCAGCAGGAACAATCCGAAAGAGGAAATCCACCAAAAAGCTAGTCAGTCCATGACAGCAAAGAACACGAAAGAAGTCTCAAGACAGTGAAACGCCCCGCAAGATTCTGATGTCTTGCAGGGCGTTGTCAATCTTCACTTATGTTTTGTTCCGTTTATTTTACCCGGGAGTTTCTTCGGCGTTTGCAGTACACGCCTGTTCCGATCACACCGGCAGCGGATACGGCGAGCAGAGCAAGCCACAGTATGAGATTGCTGTTATCGCCTGTCTGCGGGCTTGTCGTTGCACCGGTGTTCGGGTTGCTTTCCGTCGGCTTGGTCGTTTCCGTCGGTTCGGTCGTTTCCGTCGGTTCGGTTACGGTTTTTGTATAGGTGTTGGTGAAGCGCATTTCGTCCATCGGATCATTTTCCCAGTCGATCGCGTCCCAGTCGATGTAATAGTTCCCCGCGTCATACTCGGCTGCCGGGAGGATCAGCACGGTATAGGGCGACACCGCGTCATCCGTGGAATAGGCGGCGACCTCCGTCATCACCAGACCATACACCGTATCGTCCACCGTCCAGCCGTCCGCTCCGGCGTCAACCTGCTGGACGAATGCGCCCTCGCTGAGCATGTACCAAAGCTGCCGTTCGGGGCCGGAGAAGGTCAGTTTGCCCTCATATTCGCCCGCACCGTTCGTAGTGACGGAGCCGGAGACGGTCACATCCGCGTAGTTCTCCTCGTCCGTGCTCGCGCCCACGATGGCCAGATCAAACGTCGTCTCGCCGGGTACGGCGTTGCCGCCCAGCGTCACTGTGGTGGTGAAGGGAACGGTCAGGGTGATGGTGTATTCCTGCACTGCGCCGCAGCCGCAGACGCCGTCCACGAAGATGTGATCCTGCGAGATCTGCACGGTCTTGCTTCCGGTCACGGGCGTACCGTCCGCGGTTGTTCCGTGTGCAGTAAGTGTAAAGCAGTTCGTCTGCAGGTCGTACCAATCCGTGAGCACCACGCCGTGTCCCACGCCGTCGGCATACACGGTCAGCTCGGCGCTGCTGCCCTTCTTGCCGGTGTCATACCCGAAATCGGTGTCGAGGGTCACGCCCGCCGACGGTGTGACGGTGAATTCATAGGCCTGCTGCGCGCAGACCACATCCGGCCCGCTGATCGTGATGGCGGGGCTGCCCGGTTCGTCCGCAAAAGCCGTCACCGGGAAAAGCATCAGCACCATGCAAAGGGTAAGCACGATGCTTAAAATTCGTTTTTTCATTGAATATTCCTCCTATCAGATTATGTTTTATTTTGAATTATTCTGTAACAATACCCGACCTTGCTTTCGGGTTGTATTTCGCAATAAAGAGTTCAAGGGTTTCCTTCAGCAATTCTATCTGGGATGTCATATAGAATTCGTCCTCAAATAAGGCGTAGTGTACACAGGCCCTGATCAGAATGAAAATCAGCGGCGTCAGCTTTTCATAGGGAATCCCCAGCTTTGGCTCTAAACGCTTTGCGTATTCGGTATATCGTTCATCTACCCCCTTAAAGAACTTCTGACCATATTCTCTGTATTTGGGGTGGGTGTAGATTTGATACATCAGGCGGTATTTCTTGCCGTGGTTTTTTGCCGTCCAATAGGGTATCTCATCAATAAACCGCCACAAGTTCTCCACATCTGAGGGGGCTTTCGCCATAAAATCATCTTCTACCTTACTCATACAGTATTCAGTTGATTTAACGATAAGGTCATCGAGATTGTCAAAATACTGATACAGGCTCGCACTACTACAGCCGCAGGCTTTTGCAATCGCTTTTACACCGACAGAGGTAAATCCATTCTCCGCATAGCTGTCAAAGCATGTTTCCATGATTTCGATTTCCTTTGCCCTGTGGGCTTCTTCATTTACAGTGCGCAATATCTTTTCTCTCCTTTCTGTAAATAGTCGGACGACCATTCACATTATACCGCTTTTGCCTTGACTTTTCAAGATAGTAAGGTAAAAATCTGGATGTAAAGGTTTTTTTGAAAAGGGCGTCTGTTGGTGAATGCCCAATGTGGCAGAGAGTTTAAGAAAAGTTTTTTTTATTGTAATCAGTAAAATGTCTGATTTGGACGAAGAACTGTTTGTATGGGTGATACAGGAATATGAGTTTTCGGAGAAGAAATAGCTTAAAAGAGAACTCGTCAGATTACAGTTTTCGGATTTGGATTTTGAGAGAAATTTTAAAACCGTCTCATTGTATGAGTATATTTATTGAGATATAATTGGCTTGGAGGTGATGCTTATGGCAAATGAAGATAAAAAAGATTTTAATGCTATGCTTATGGATAGCAAGGATATGCCCAGAGTACAAATAATAACAGATGAAAAGAGCATTGAAAAATATGGTGGAGATAAAATGTACTTTGCTCCGCCCATTGATTATGACAGAGTAATGCGACTTGTGCCTTGTGGTAAATTGCTTACTGTAGGTACAATAAGAGATTACTTTGCGAAACAAAGTGGTGCTGATTTTACAGAGCCGATCACAGCTGGAATTTTTGTTTCAATAGTTGCATGGGCGAGTTATCAGCGTGCAGAAGATAAAACACCTTATTGGAGAACATTAAAAGCAAATGGGGAATTAAATGCAAAGTATCCCGGAGGAGTTGAGGCACAAAAGGAGATGCTCGAAAATGAGGGACATACTGTAATACAAAAAGGCAGAACCAATATTAAGTATTATGTTAAGGAATACGAAAAAGCATTATTTGCATTGTAATAGATAATGTGAAACTTGAAAGCACGTGTGAATTTGGAGGGGATTGTTATGACGGAAACGATGGGTATTGTGATTGGAATAGGTGTATTTGCACTTGTTTTAATATATCTTGGTTGTTTAATGTGGAAAAAGGAAAAAATCACTTTGCTCCATAGTTATCATTATGACAAAGTGTCTCCAGATGATAAAAAGGTTTTTTGTAAAATATCAGGTTGGGGTGTTATCTTTATTGGAATTGGTCTTTTGGTGACTGCTATAATAATCGGTATAACTGATTCGGCATTAAGTTTTATTGCTTTTGCATTGGGATTTGTTGTGGGATTGGCATTGCTGATTTATGCAGGAGCAAAATATAATAACCGCGAATAGAGAAGAGAATTCTTTAGGCAATCATGAGTTATAAAAGAAGACTCCGTGCAAAATAGATACATAGATTTTCCGGGGGGAACATTTATGAGTATGCAGAATATCAGAATGCTGGAGGAAAAAACATGGAAAATATGGAAATAATATTGAAAAAAATGCCGATTATTGAACAGCTGAGAGAAGGGCGGGAGGTCATCTGGCTGAACCCCGATAAAATAGCTTTTACCGAAGCCGGTAAAAAATGTGAATTACATCAGGAAGACGTGGAGGATGCAGAAAAGAGATTGGGTCGTTTTGCACCGCTGATTCAAAAATATTTTCCGGAAACCACCGACAAAGGAGGAATGATTGAATCTCCTTTAATCAGAATTGATACCATGAAACAAAGTCTTTGTAAGAAATATGGAAGCAGATTGGAAGGTAATCTGCTGTTGAAGGAAGACAGCCATCTTGCAATTGCAGGTTCTGTAAAAGCGAGGGGTGGAATATATGAAGTTTTAAAGCATACGGAAGATCTGGTAAAAAAACATCATTTACTGAAAGAAGGAGAAAGCTACGAGAAGCTTGGAGAACCGGAAATCAGAGAGTTTTTCAAAAACTACACAATTCAGGTGGGGTCAACCGGTAATCTGGGACTGAGTATAGGAATTATCAGTGCTGTTCTTGGATATCACGTTATCGTCCATATGTCTGCAGACGCAAAGCAATGGAAAAAAGATTTGCTGAGAACCTATGGAGTGGATGTGAGAGAATATCAAGGGGATTATGGAAAAGCAGTAAAACAAGGCAGAGAACTCTCGGATCAGAATCCGAACAGTTATTTTGTAGATGATGAGAAATCCCGGGACTTGTTTCTCGGATATTCAGTCGCAGGGAAAAGATTGCAAAAACAGCTGGAAGAGTCGGGAATCATGGTGGATGAAGAGCATCCTCTGTTTGTTTATATCCCATGTGGTGTGGGAGGTGCCCCGGGTGGAATTACCTTTGGTTTGAAACAGATTTACGGGGATTTTGTCCATTGCTTTTTTGTTGAACCTGTACAGGCTCCCTGTATGCTGTTAGGCATGGCAACGGGTCTTGGAAGTGATATTTCCGTACAGGACATCGGTCTGAGCGGAGAGACTCAGGCAGATGGACTGGCTGTTGGAAGACCCTCGGCTTTTGTGGGAAATGTGATGAAATCCATGCTCAGCGGAGAGATGACGGTACAGGACAATCCGTTGTATCTTTATATGAAAGAACTGATGGAGACGGAACGGATTTTTCTGGAGCCGAGTGCCTGTGCAGCTTTCCACGGACCTGCAGCCATAGGAAAACAGGAAAAGATGCAGGAATATTTAAAACTCAATGGGTTAGAGAACAAAATGAAAGATGCCACTCACATTGTCTGGGCAACCGGAGGAAGTCTGGTGCCGGAACCGATTCGGCAAGAATATATGAACACTGCAATTCAGATTGAGGAGACATTAAGAAATGTTTGATACACACATGCATACCGATCCTTTTTCCACAGACAGTAAGATGAAACTGGATGAACTGCTGCGAAAAAATATTTTTTGGATTATGGTTCCTATCGGGACTCATCCTTGTTACTTGGAGTAGAGATCGGGTTGATGCTTTCTGTTCAGAAAAAAACAGAAAGCTGGTACAGAATTTTCCTTTTGATATGGTAATCGGTTCCGTTCATACTGTGCAAGAGATGTATTTATAGTAGGAAAACTGGGGATGGATTCTCAGCTTGTGCCACGGATCTGGGGACAGTCAGAATCTTGCAATTCTTCCTTGATCCACACCCTTTTCTCCTTCATGATTCTCTCTGGATACAAAAATCCACCGTACAATGATTGTACGGTGGATTCAGACTGTAGACAAAGTTGGTGCTGGAGTTGAACTCCAGCACCACTTTTCTGTATGGATGAAATTTCTCGTTGTTTTTATTAAAGAGTGCAACATATCATATGCTTTCTGCTCCTTTTTTGCCAGGATTTTTGCCAGCTTCTTTAAATTCATGCATGCGTATGTAAGCCCGACTTTCATTTCCATTCGCGCTTTTCCTTTATATTGTGTATATCGAAAACCATGTTGTTCTTTTGCGGTTCCGAAAATCCGTTCTATGGTTTCTTTACGTAAATCATAGATTTCTTTGTTCCCTATGGTATAACGGATATCCTCACATTTTTCTAAATACTCTGCCCATATATGACGTGTTACTATTTTTACATGCTCTTTGCTTTCGGTACATTTTGAAAGGCTAGGGCAGTTTTTACAATCCATACAGTTGCTTTTATATTCTCTATAACCTTCTCGATTTGTGGTAGAATATGTTAGGATTTTTCCTTCCGGACATATATAGCAATCATAGTATTCGTCATATACATACTCATATTTCTTGAAGAAGCCTTTCTTTGTTTGCGGACATTTGTATGGAAACAATGGTTCGATCTGGTTTTCTATCAAAAGATGTGCGATTGCCGGGGTTTTATATCCTGCATCCAATACCATCTTTTCCGGATGATAGGATAGCAGCTTGTCATAAAGTGTCTTGAATGTCCGACTATCATGTTCATTTCCAGGGTGAATGGAATATCCTAAAATCCAACCATGTTTATCACAAGCGGTTTCAATCCCATATGCAAAAACATGCTTATGTTCTCCTTTACGAAACCACCCACTGTCTGGGTCACTTGTACTGCTTTTTTGTGTTTTTACTCCTCCCGGAAGGGCCTCTTCTTCATTAGAAGGATTCCCGCCTCCTGCAGAAGGTGGAGTTTGGTTATGATCATCTTTATCTTTTAAAGGTTTTTTCCCATGTGCTTTTCTATCTTCATTGATTTCTTTTTGCAATTCTTCCTCATTTGTCTTCTACTAAGTCATAGATAAAGTTCCAGTTAATTGCCCTGTCAATTTTTCGGAGAAGATGGTCTCTAGGAACCATGTCATCCATACAAAACATAAGCATTTGCTCTCTTTTTTTATCAGCATCTCTTGTCATCATAAGCAATCCCTCCTGTTAAGATTATTATACCATGAAGGGAATAGACAACTCAAAACTATCGGGTGAATAACATACACTTTTTTCTTGATAAAATAATTTTCAAAAAAAGAATTGTGGATAACTTGAACATAAGAAAAGCCCGGACGAGAGTCCGGGACTTTGTCTACAGTCTGAATCCACCGTACAATGATTGTACGGTGGATTTTAAAAAATAAATATTAACCAAAGGTTAGGGTTTTTTCGTGAACAGTCTTTCCGTAATCCAGAGGTTCTGTTAAGTCCAGATAAACCCTGAAAATATACATATTCAATTAATCAGTGTTGTTTAAAGTCCTTTTCTGAATGCTTTCTTATTCGCGAATTCTCCTGGCGTTGCTCTTCTGAGTTAACGCGGATACAACAATTAGAGCAATAACAGATACAGGGAATGCAACTAATACTGTAGCGACCCCATATGGTTGACCCATCATTTCCCAGGCGACGGTTAAGACTGTACCAATTACCATTGATGTAAGACCACCCCATTTTGTAACTTTGTCAGGACAGATAATCGCTCCCAGCAGTGATGGTGTAATACCGGCACCAACAATAGTAAATGACCAGTATTGAACAGCCAATACATCCGGGAAGAAGTTTAAAATCCCTAATGCAAGTACACCGAATATTACAATGCTCCATCTGGTTGCTTTTACCTGCTGAATGTCTGTTGCATCTTTCTTAAAGAATGTATAAACATCTGTTGCAACATTTGTTGATCCTGATAATAAATAAGAGTCACCGGTTGTAATAATGAATGCAGAAGCGGCTGCCAACATAAGTCCACCGATTACCCAAGGTGTAATAGTTACAATTGAGACCATTGACTGACTCGCAATAATATTATCACCGAAATATAAACGTCCAACATATCCAAGGAAAGATACGATTGGAAGTACAAGAACCATACCTAATCCCCAACCGATCATACCAATCTGAACACTCTTGTCATCTTTCGCTGCTGCCATACGTTGATAGAGGTTCTGATCTCCTAATGCAAGCAGCAAAGAAGGTAAGTAGTTTGAAAGATAGTCAATAAACGTCCATCCACCTGTGAATGTAAGTCCTTTAGGAATCTCTGCAGCTGTCTGTTGAACAATCCAATCCCAGCCGCCAACTGCATGAAGAATAAAAAGATGCAAAGAATCCCCTGAATCGGGCAGGATTCAGGGGGGTTCTTTGCATTAAAATGCATTTTTATATATTTCAAAAATATCATCAAAATCAAGGATTTTCAAGGAGCCTTTGCTGATAAAACAGGACTCTGCGATTGTCTTGAGATCATCATTTTCCGTATATCCGATTTCCCTTAATGTAGTAGGCAGACCGACTTCTTTAATAAAGTCAGCAAGTGCTTCTATTCCCGCAGCTGCCAGCGCGTCTTCCGTTTCATAATCAGATGGATTCAGTCCCCATACATTTTTCGCGAATTTTGCGAACTTTGCAGTGCCTGCTTTATAGATATGGCGATAATATACCGGATGCAGAACGGCCAGGCCTTCACCATGCACACAGTTATTATATGCACTTAACTGGTGCTCCATGTTGTGGCACTGAAAATCTGTCAGCTTGCCCATCTTGATCAGTCTGCTTCCGATGACAAAATCAACCCACATCAGATTACTGCGTGCATTCCAGTCCATTGGGTTCTGAATCGAGATGCGCAGGTCACGGATGACTTCTTTCATCATTGCCTCTGAAATATCATCAGACAGATTATCCTGAACAGGCTCACTGAAATACGCTTCCATAACATGACTAAGAATATCAAATGTACCGGCTAAAAGCTGTCGTTTCGGGACCGTAAATGTATAAGTCGGATCCATCAATGCAAATTTTGCGTTACTCTCCGGATGATTTTTATCACATTTTATCTTTGTTTTCGTATTTGTTAAAACGGCACACCCGTTTGATTCGCTGCCTGTGGCCGGCATGGTAACAACCATTCCCAGCGGGACCGGGTCAAAATCAATGGGAGTATCACCAATCCAGAAATTGTCCCAGATCTCCAGATCGGTAGCAGCCCCGATAGAAATCGCTTTGGACATATCCATTACGCTGCCTGCTCCAACGGCCAGAATAAGGTCTGCATGAATCTGCTTTGCCAGGGCAATTCCTTCGTACGCCATATCTAAGGTTGGATTGGATGGAATATTGCTGAATTCGGTAACTTTTTTACCGGCATCTTTTAATACGGTCATTACATCGTCATACGCTCCATTTTTCTTAACGGAGCCTCCGCCATAGCAAAGCAACACATGTTCCCCGTATTGAGCGGCAAGCTTGGGCAAATGTTCGGCAACAACATCTTTTCCAAAATAACCGACGGTTCCATGTTCTCCAAAAATAAAATTATTCTGCATAAAGTTCCCCCTTGATCATCATAGAGATTTGAATCTTTCACATTCGTGTTTGAAATATCTATCACTTATTATACCTTATTAAAGCAAATGGGAAAAGCTATGATAAACATTCTTTCGTTTGTTTCTGCAGGAACCAGATGATATATCTTCTTGCTTTTGTATAGTTAAAAGG
>NZ_JAFBIZ010000117.1 GCF_021531995.1 Faecalicatena contorta | reverse complement strand
GTATATCACAGAAGTAGATTTAAATATTGAAGATGGAGATACATTCTTTCCAGAATTTGATATCAATGATTTTGAAGTTTTGATAGGGGAAACACTTGGTGAGGAAGTGAAATATACGAGAACATTTTATGTAAGGAAAAAATGAATTGAGTAAATTTTGGATTTAGGGTGTTTTCATAAATATATTGCTTTTTATGCATATATAAATTGTTGTAAGACAAATTCCAGTTGAACCAAATCGCTGCGCGATGGCCTGCCAAGGCTGTGGCGCAGTTTTTCTATTCCTACATAAAAAAGCAGTGGAAACCAAGTCCTACAAGTAGTATTGTTAAGTCACCACAACCAACAATCAAACAGGATCGACATTACCACTGCCTATGAAAAGATTAACACCAAACCGTTCTTTTAGCAAGCGGTTTTATTATTCCAATGCACCTCCATGTAAGCAGTGATACCTTGAATTGCTGACTTTTACATGGAGGATTTATTATGTACGAAAAATATTTTGAACAGCTTAAAGAGGAATGTCTGATTCGTAACCGTTCTTCTAGAACTGCAGAAACTTATATATCAAATATCACTTCTTTTATGAAATGGACAGGTAATAAACCTATGGAAGAACTTTGTCTACAGGATGCCAGAGAATTTATTCTTTTCAAAAGGAAAAGTGGAGTATCTGCTTCCACATGTAACTTTTATAATTCTTCCATCGCATTTCTATATAAACATGTACTTCATATACCTTGGGATCAGGACATTGTTCCCAGAATGCGAATTGATGCACGTCTTCCAGAAGTTCTTTCACTTAGTGAAGTGGAAGCTCTGATTGCTACTGCTTCACACATCCGAAACAAAGCAATCATTGCACTGCTTTATTCATCAGGACTTAGAGTCGGAGAACTTGTGAAGCTTAGGGCTGAAGATATATACATGAGCAGGATGCAGGTTTATGTTCCCCAAAGCAAAAATCATCGTGACCGCTGGACAATACTCTCATACCGGGCACTTGAACTCTTAAAAGAGTATTGGAGAAGTTACCCTATTAAAAGAGACTATCTGTTTGTTTCTTTGGATGAACCTCATGAACCACTAAAAGTAAGTGGTGTTGAGATTATGCTTCGAGCTGTTGGAAAAGATGCAGGATTAAGCGTTCATCCTCACACTCTCCGTCATTCCTTTGCCAGTCACATGATTGAACAGGGTGTTCCCATTAATTATGTCCAGTCTATGCTTGGACATCGCTGTCTGGAATCGACACAGGTTTATATCCATATCTCCAACAAAACAGTAATGGGAATTAAAAGCCCATTAGATCATCCACAAAAGAAAAAACGCGGTCGCAAACCTAAGAAAAAGGATGGTGATTCTAATGAGTAATGTAATCACCATTCAGGATGTTTTTCATCAGTTCCTTCCGAAATACAGTGAAACACATCTTTTTTCTTCCGAACAGCATATGGCAGCACTATGTATCTCCAAATGCAAAACTGCCGAAATGGGAGCTAATATCAGTGAATGTGAATCCTGTCACAAGAAGTACATTCATTATAATTCCTGCAAGAACAGACACTGTCCGATGTGTCAGGGTATGGAAGTCGATGAGTGGATTGATAAACAGCAGGAAAATGTACTTGATGTTCCGTACTTTCATACCGTATTTACAATTCCGGAAGAACTGTATCCTTTAGTGTATTCGAATCAGAAGCTTTTATATGATGCACTGTATCATGCAGCACATCTGACTATGACTGAACTATCTTCTGATCCAAAACATCTTGGAGCAAGAATCGGATACATTTGTGTACTTCACACCTGGGGTTCAAGAATGAATTATCATCCCCATCTTCACACTATAGTTCTTGGCGGTGGTCTGGATTCCACTAATCATTGGAAAGATAAAGGAAAAAAGTTTTTCTTTCCAGTAAAAGTGATGTCAGCTGTATTTAAGAAACATTACCTGAAAGAACTCAAACTGCTTCGTGAATCAGGAAAACTGCAATACTCTGGAACATCACAAAAATTTCAAAATCATTATACTTTCAAAGAACTATTAGATACGCTTTATGTCGGGTAAGAGACTGGCATTACTGCCAGCCCCTCCCCTAAGAACCGTACGTGACAGTTTCCCGTCATACGGCTCAAGCCTATCGTAAGGCCTCGTGTAAAACGAAACCCGGCTCAAATCAGGTAACCTGGTTCATGCAGATTTCGGTGACACCAGGGATGTACCATAATAGCAGGCCATTTCCTGTTGTTTCCCGTGACGAAATGCGTTTTAAACCCTGTTTCAGATGTGATTTTTTCTCCGCAGACAGGGCAGCACCTTTTCTGGCTGTTCCAGATTTTGACGAGTTTTTCCCGCCCTTTGGTGCTGTTCAGCATTCTTTCACCGTCACGTTCCTCATAATATCCCGTCCATTTCTCATCGAACGGATTGGCTTCAGCGGCAATTTTCTTGAAGCGAATAATTTTCGTGTTTGCCGCGTATTCCAGCTTGAGGTATTTTTCATCGAAATCCTTACCGCGAAATGCAGGCTCCGCCGCAAACGTCCACGTCCGATTATCAATGTGATGCCAATATTTATTAGCAATCCATCTCTTGCCTTTCCGTTTGTGTCTGCGGCAAGCCCACCTCCATAGGCACTCGAAAATCCTGTGGTCAACCAATCCAAAAATATCCGCCGAAACTACATAGCGGTGGTAATTGACCCAACCGCGAATGACAGGATTTAGCTTGCAAATGAGCAAGTCCTGTGTAGCGGTTTTGTTCTCCCTAACGATAGCCCGCACTTTTTTGAGGAAGGATTTTATCGCATTCTTTGATGGTTTGATGAGCAATTTTCCGTTGTATTTCCGAATGCTCTGCCCAAGGAAGTCAAAGCCGTCGCTGATGTGCGTAATCACCGTTTTTTCCTCTGAGAGTTGCAGACCGCGCTCCGCAAGAAAATCCTTGATGATAGGCATAACCTCGTTTCGCAAAGTTTCCGGGCTTTTCCCGGTAACGATAAAGTCGTCGGCATATCGCACGAAGTTAATCTGGTCATAGACAGTTTTACCTGCCACCGCCCGTCTCATTGGGAATCTCTCTTTCAGAATGCGCTCCAGTCCGTCTAAGGTCATGTTCATCAAAACTGGCGATATTGTGCCGCCCTGTGGAGTTCCTTCTTCTGTTGGAAAGAGTTTTTTGGTTTCCACAAAACCGCATTTCAGCCATTTCCCGAGCATTTCCTTATCCATTGGAATGTTTGCCAACAGCCAGTTATGGCTGATGTGGTCGAAGCACCCTTTAATATCTCCTTCCAAAATCCATTGTGGAGAACCGGCTCTGCATAAATCGTTGAAGCATTGCCCGATGGCATCGTGTGTGCTTCTTCCAATTCTAAAGCCGTAGGAGTTTGGGTCTGCCAGAGTTTCCGCCAATGGTTCCAATGCAAACTTATATAATGTCTGCATGGCACGGTCTGTCATCGTTGGCACGGCAACAGCAAAAAGCACTTGATCGCAGCAGGGATTTGGGAACAGCAACGATCCTCCATCCCTACCATCCCCTCTATGGGCAGAGTTTTCCCATCCTGAAGACCCGGAAAGTAGATGGACAGCGCCGCTACTCGCTCCGTTCCGGGGATGATGTCTTCTCCGTCCCTGAGTCCTGGGTCACCGACACCGGGCAGAACGTTTTCTCAGAAAGCTATTTTGATGCTGATACCATAAAATCTCTCCTTGAACTCGCAGAACTGCTGTATAAATAGGCTTTTTCCAATACCACAGGGTAGACTTTTTCTGCTCCCTGTGGTATAATCTTATCATGAATAATACTGATAAGATTAGAAACCCTTACAAATCCATGACCACTGACACTCTCAAAGCCCGCCGTCAGGAAATCCTCGACTCAATGCCGGACCCGGCCCACGTCATGAGGGCTTCCCTGATCACCAGATCCATCAAATGCGGCAAGCCTAACTGCAGATGTGCCAACGGAGAGGGGCACAAAAGCTTATACCTTTCTTCTTATTACAATGGGAAGACGCATCTTGACTCCGTCCCCAAAGCTTATAAAGACAGTGTCTCCCAATGCATCAAAGATTACGAGGATATCACAGCACTGCTCACAGAGCTCAGCGGCATCAACCTGGAACTGTTCCGGCGCAGAGAGATCGACCTTTAGCCTGAAAGGAGGAGGCCATAATGGAAACAACTCTCATGTATCTGACCGGTAACGACTCCCGGCTTGCGGAGGACCTCATATCGGCACTTTCAGCCCTTTTCATCTCCTTCTTCTCAGCAGAAAAGGAGGATGAAAATGAAGCAGAACCTATCAGTTCCGTCCAAAGTCCGGGCGGAACACCTGAACCGGGAAGCCCTGGTCTATGTCCGCCAGTCAACCATGGCCCAGGTACGGTTCAACCAGGAGAGCACGCAGAGACAGTACGCCCTTCAAGAAAGAGCATTATCGCTTGGCTGGCCGGAAGAACACATCCGCGTGATCGACGGGGATCTCGGCATATCCGGGTCCGGACGATCCAAACGCCCAGGCTTTGCCCAGCTCGTGACAAGCGTATCACTGGGCGAAGTCGGCGCAGTGTTCGGATTGGAGATATCACGCCTTGCCCGGTCATCAGCCGACCTCATGAAGCTCCTTGAGCTTTGTGGACTGTTCGGCACCCTTGTGATCGACGAGGACGGTATCTACGATATGTCCGATTTTAATGACAGGCTTCTGATCGGCCTGAAAGGTACCATGGGCGAAGCGGAACTTCATTTCCTTCATGCCCGTATGATCGGTGGGAAAGAAAACGCCGCTTCCAGGGGAGAACTGCGTTTCCCACTTCCTGTTGGCTATATTTATGACCCTGATGGCAAAACCATCATGGATCCCGATGAAGAAGTGCAGCATGCCCTCTCCACCCTGTTCCGGGCCTTTCGTACTTCTGGAAGCGCTTACGGCGTTGTCCGGTATTTCGCAGAAAACAATCTTTCTTTTCCCAAACGCGCTTACGGAGGCGCCTGGGACGGAAAGCTCACATGGGGAACGCTGACCCACAGCCGCGTCCTTGGTGTCATCCACAATCCTGCTTATGCCGGGGCGTATGTGTATGGGCGCTACCGTGACAATAAAACCATTGATTCCGATGGGCATTTCGAACACCATCCCGTCCGTCTTCCTGATAAAGAAGACTGGAAAGTATTTCTCCCCGGGCATCACCAGGCCTATATCTCCTGGGAGGAATTCGAGGAAAACCAGAAACGCCTTGGCTCTAACCGTACGAACACGGAACGATGCGGCCCCGCTCGTGAAGGAGCCGCCCTCCTTACGGGAGTCCTGATCTGCGGGAAATGCGGCCGCCGTATGACTGTCCGTTACACGGGGACTGGCGGCATACGTCCTTTATACGAATGCATTGGCCGCTGGGAGCATGGCAATAAAGCAACCTGCTCCTCCGTCCCCGCTGAAGCCCTTGACCAGGCAGTCTCCGAAAAAATCCTCGCCATCATGAAGCCTTCAGAACTGGAGATCTCCCTGAAAGTCATGCACAGCATCAATGACGCAAACAGGATGTCAGATAAACAATGGCTCCTCTCTATCGAACGCGCACAGTATGAAGCTGACCGCGCAGAGCGGCAGTTTATGCTCGCAGACCCGGAAAACAGGCTGGTTGTCCGCTCCCTGGAATCCAACTGGAACCAGAAGCTCAAAGAACTGGAACAAGCAAAACAGGATTATGCCATATACAATTCAAAAAAAGCCTGGGTCCCTTCCGAAAAAGAAGAACAGGACATCCTGAATCTCGCACAAAAGATCCCGAAAATCTGGAATGCACCAACTTCTACGCCGAAAGAAAAGAAACGTATCGTCCGCATCCTGATCGACGATATCACTGTCCTGGCAGAAAAACGATGTCCTGATTTTTCAATCGGCATCCGGTTCCGCAGTGGAAAATGCGAACAGCTTTCTTTAAAAAAGAACCTTCCCTATGGCGACCGTAGAAAGCACACAGACAGTACTGTTTCCAGGATCCGGGAATTAGCAGCAGTCATGAGCGATTTCGAGATCGCGGATCAGTTAAATCAGGAGGGCCTGACTACTACGGAAGGAAAAGCATTCACATATGCCGGAGTCCGATGGATTCGTTATAAACACGATATCCCTGGACCCTATCAAAGAAACCGCACGGGAATCTCCGTGGCGGAAGCCGCCACCCTGCTGGGTATCTCCACCGGAAAGGTCTACTACGGTATTTCTGCAGGTAAGATTCCTGCAAGGAAGCAGCATCAGGGATGGCCCTGGGAAATCCTGATTGATGATTCCAATCTGGAATCCATAAAAGCACTTTACACATGATACTTTTTCCAATAAACCAGCTGCCTTCACGCTAACTGGAGGCAGCATTCCAAAACATCGTTGGGAGGTGTGCAGTATGAAGTCACCGTGGGAATACTCAGTGGGCGCATTTTCCCGTTTTTCTTCGGGATATACACCCGCCTGAGAGGTTGGGGTTGATAGCCCCGACGTTTGAGTTTATCAATCGCCTCGAATTTGCCTCTTGGTGTTTTCCATAGTTCATGGTCTACGCCAGCGGTATTTTTACCTTTGTTACTTGTCACACGCTTCACAGCCAATGCTTTGGCATAGAAAGAATGTGTCAACAGCCATTGAAGGGATTTCACCTTATTGTAATGACCGTCTTTTTGAGCCTTTACGATACGCATTTGCAGCTTCTTAACATAGGCCTCCGCTTTCTTCCAATTAATGGTTTCCCAGCTTTGTGCCTTGTCAGCAGGCGCACACAGTTTCCTGTTCATTTGTGATTCCTCCTCTCAAAAGTTCTGTAAATTCTCTCGTAAAGATAGACCTGCTGGAAGTTGGCCCGCTTTCGCGTGAGATACTGTTTCAATCCCTATCCGTCCTCATTACAAGGTCGGCATTCGCTTTTTCCAGCGTTCCTTACCCGCGTTTCTATCGGCTTTCCTTGCGGTCAGCTTTCCGAATATCGGAGAAAGCGCGGGCTTACCACGTTTCACGTAATCAACCGTGTAGGTTAGGTGCGGCCTATCCGCCGGCAGTCTTGTCTGTCCATGTGTTCCCAGCTTACAGGGGAACATCCGACTGCACACCTTTTGGTTCAGGCTTATCAGCAACTTTAGCCTGGTTCCCACTAACGACGTTTATTAGCGATTTACCTACATTCACCATACTACACAAGCCAAGCTCCCCAGCCGGATGTTGCTTCCAGCTTTTCGCCTCTGCCTCACGGCTTCGGCTTGACCCTTTCGGGAGGGCTACCTTTTCTCGTCATGCTGCCTCACGACCGTTGCCAGCCGCTTCGGTGACGATAGGCTACTGTTAATGGAATAACAGGTTCGGTCAATGCCGAACAGTTTAATTACGCGACCTCGTGTCGCGCGCAAGGGAATGGGTTGTATATACCAAAGAAGCCTTTAATGGTGCAAACTCGGTGATTAAATATCTGGGCAGATACACACATCGGATTGCCATCAGCAATAGCCGGATTATCAGTATGACATCCGAAACAGTCACTTATCTTGCCAAGGACTACAAAAATGGTGGAAAAATGATTCCTTACACTGTGAAAGGGACAGAATTCCTACGTATGTTTCTTATGCATGTGCTCCCTAAAGGGTTTGTACGTATTCGGCACTATGGTATTCTTTCCTGCCGAAGCAAAAAAGAGAAAATGGATTTATGCAGAAAGCTTTTAAACAGTATGCAATATCTCTCTCAGTTAAGAAATAAGACAGTTGCCGAAAAGCTTCTGATTCTGTATAAAAAAGATATCTGTAAATGTGAAGTATGTGGTGGAAAGCTCTCATCCTTCAGACTCCGTGGTTCCTATTCCCTTACGGGGTAGAAAATACAATTAAATATGTCTGGAAAGCCTTCTGACCAGGAAGGTCTATTTGTCGTGCTATCAATCCACAAAAGTGTCTGTAAAAGAATTTACAGATTTTCAAAACCGATTATTTTTGATAAAATCAGGGAAGAGAAAACACATTGAAATTCCATAGTATCTTGGATAACCTGACGCGATTTGGTTCAATTGGTAAAAATCGGTGTGCAGTCCAGAGGAATGGGCAGATACATTCTAAATGTAGTCTGCTTTTTCCTCTGTCCTGACGCCGATTGTTTACGAAATAATTTGTATGGGGCGATAAAATCAGAATTTGAGAGAGTATTGAATATGAATAAGGAATGGTCTGAACTTAATAAAACAATGCAGGCACAAATAAAAAAGAAAGATACTTATAAGAGGGGTATTGATACTTTACTTACTTTACGAAGTCAGTTAATACAAACCTTAGTATCTTTCAAAGAAGAATTATGCAGAGAAGATTTTAACTCAATCCCCTTCATAAACGCTGATGGTTATCATAGTAAGACGATTGCTTATTCTATTTGGCATATTTTCCGCATTGAAGATATAGTTGTGCATACAGTGATAAATGAAGATGAACAAGTATTTTTTGCAGGCAATTATCAAGAGCGTATCAATTCACCTATCATTACAACAGGAAATGAACTCATGAAACAGCAGATTGCAGACTTTTCAAAACAGCTTAATCTGGAAGAATTATATTTATATATTTTCGAAGTATGGGAAAGCACTGAGAAAATGCTTGAACGGTTATCTTATGATGAATTGAAAAGAAAAATACCGAAAGAAAGAAAAGGATACTTAGAATCGTTGAATGTAGTAAACGACAATGAAAAAGCAATTTGGCTGATTGATTATTGGTGTAATAAAGATATTTGTGGACTAATTCAAATGCCGTTTTCAAGACATTGGATTATGCACACAGAAGCCTGTTTGCGTATAAAGAACAAGATACATTCATAGGCAAAAATTTCAGTTTGTAGAACTAAGGAAATTGGAATTTAAGGAGGAATAAAGTATGGTTAGTGATTTTATAAGAGCAGCATTTCCATGGATTTTAATGGGTTTATTTGTAGCAATCAGTTGTTCCCTTATGAGTAAAAAAGAGAAATAAATTCCTGTTTGTATTTATAAAAGAGAAAAAATGAGAAAAGTAGTTTTATTTATTGCCATGAGCCTTGACGGATATATTGCGGACGGTAATGGTGGAGTAGCTTGGCTAAATGGTCATGGAAATGACAATGAAAACATCGACACTTATACAGAATTTACCAAAGATATAGATACTGTCTTAATGGGGTGGAATACTTCTCATCAGGTTGTTACTGAACGTTC
>NZ_JAFBIZ010000116.1 GCF_021531995.1 Faecalicatena contorta | reverse complement strand
GTTTAGAACTTTTTTATAAAATCCATTCTGAATCTGGAACTTGATAACCTTTCCCTGTTTGTTCCAGTATCTTTCCCGGATCATTCCTTTACAGATATTCATGCAATTCTGATCTTCTATCCGACATTCATACAGTCCATCAAGAGAAAACGCCGTAAGTTCTGTCCCTTCCGATAATAAGTATATACATTCTTCCTCCGGACGATACGTAATCACCTTACATGAATAATGACAGCGGTCAAAAAAACTGTCTTTTAATATCATTCTGTGTATCCTCAAAGTTGCATGACAATTCTCATACATAATCTTTCCGGCCCTCCTTCGTTCTAATGCACAAAAAGGACTGCTGCAAACAGATAATTTTGCAACAGCCCTTTTACTCAGGCTTATTTCATGCGTTCTGCTTTGATACGCTCCAATTCTGTGAATACATAATCGTTCACAACCTTGATATAAGTCCCCTTCATTCCAGAAGAGCGGGATTCAATTACCCCTGCACTTTCAAATTTACGGAGAGCATTAACAATCACAGATCTTGTAATTCCAACTCTGTCTGCAATCTTGCTTGCTACAAGAATTCCCTCTGTACCGTTCAATTCATCAAAGATATGAATGATTGCCTCCAGCTCTGAATAAGACAGCGTGCTGATTGCCGATTGAACAATATGCTCTTTTCTGGTCTCTTCCGCACTTTCTTCATTTACGGATCTTAACATTTCCAGCCCTACAACTGTGGTACCATATTCACTGAGAATAATGTCATCAATTTCATACATGGTGTTCATCTTATAAATGAACAGTGTTCCAAGTCTTTCACCGGCAATATCAATAGGGGTAATGATTGCCTGACATCCTTTTACTGCCTCTTCTGAAAATCCCAGTGTCTGCAGATTTACATTTTCTTTTGTGGATAAGATGCTGAGAAGACGTTCATTCAACATTTCATCAATATGTTTTCCGACCTCTTTCTCAATCAGCTCTGTAATATAAGGAACATCTTTACATTTACTTCCCCCAAGCACCTTTCCCTTCTTACTGATTACTAACACGTTTGAATCGAGAATCTCTGTGAGTACTTCACAGATATCATTAAATACTACTTTACTCGAATTATTATTATGCAGTAATTTGTTGATTTTTCTGGTTTTATCTAACAATTGTACGCCCATTTACATTCCTCCATCCTATGAATGTATATTATCATACAATTCTCTAACATTCAATGAATTTTCCTAATTATAATTCTTAATTTCTTTATTTTCTACGTACCCGCATTTTTCGTCACTGCAAAGAAGCTTATTCCCCTTCTCTACCATATATTTTCCACAACGCGGACATTTTTTTACTGACGGCTTCTGCCAGGACATGAATTCACACTCCGGATTATCCTCACATCCGTAATACTTTCTGCCCTTCTTTGTTTTACGGATCACAACATCTTTTCCACAGATTGGGCAGGCAACCCCGACCTTTTCCAGATAAGGCTTCGTATTGCGGCATTCCGGAAATCCCGGGCATGCAAGAAATCGTCCGTGCGGTCCGTATTTGATCACCATATTTCTTCCACACTGATCACAAACCACATCCGTAACTTCGTCTTCAATCTTTACCTGTTCCTGCTCTTTTTCTGCTTTTTCAACCGCTTCCTCAAGATCAGGATAAAAATTCTCAATGATCGTCTTCCATTTTACTTTACCTTCTGCTACACCATCCAGAAGACTTTCCATATTCGCCGTAAAGTTGACATCAACGATACTTGGAAATGACTGTTTCATGATATTGTTGACAACTTCCCCTATTTCTGTCAGATACAGGTTCTTATTTTCTTTCGCAACATATCTTCGTGCAATGATCGTCGAAATTGTCGGCGCATAAGTACTTGGACGTCCGATTCCAAGCTCTTCCAACGTCTTGACCAACGCCGCTTCTGTATAATGCGCCGGCGGCTGCGTAAAATGCTGTTTCATGTCAAAGCTTTCTTTTGTTAAAACAGAATCCATATCCAGACCTTTCAGCAGAACATTATTCTGTTCTTTTTCTTCTTCCGCTTCTGTATATACAGCACGGAAGCCTTCGAAAGCAATCTTGGATGCGGTTACTGCAAAACGATATTCTCCCGCAGCGATCTTCACAGAAGTAGTCTCATATCGTGCAGGCTGCATTCTGCTTGCCACAAAGCGTTTCCAGATCAGCTGATACAGACGAAACTGATCTCTGGTCAGAGAATCTTTCATTGCAGCCGGAGTACGTATAACATCCGTTGGACGAATCGCTTCATGTGCATCCTGCACAATCTTTTTCTCATTACCGTTTCTGGCTTCCCCTGCTGCTACATATTCATTTCCAAAACACTCACCGATATAACTGCGGACATTTGCATCTGCTTCATCAGAGATACGGGTTGAATCTGTACGAAGATATGTGATCAGTCCGACCGTTCCATTTCCCTTAATGTCAATTCCTTCATAGAGCTGCTGCGCAATCCGCATGGTCTTTGCCGTAGCAAAGTTCAGGACTTTTGAAGCCTCCTGCTGCAAAGTACTGGTAGTAAACGGCACCGGTGCTTTTTTGATGCGTTCTCCTTTTTTGATGTCAGATACAGAATACTCAACCTGATCGATCTCTTCTATGATTTTATCCAGTTCTTCCTTGGATGAAATCGTCATCTTCTTCTTTTCCGTTCCGTAAAACTTCGCAGTCAGAAGCCTTTTCTCACCTTTTACCTTCAGATTAGCATCCAGTGTCCAGTATTCTTCCGGAATAAATGCATTGATCTCATCTTCCCGGTCCGCAATGATACGAAGAGCCACAGACTGTACACGTCCGGCACTCAATCCTCTCTTTACCTTGGCCCATAACAGCGGACTGATCTTATATCCAACGATTCGATCCAGGATACGGCGCGCCTGCTGTGCATCTACCAGATCCATATCGATTTCTCTTGGATTTTTTAAAGATGCTTTGACTGCATTTTTTGTGATCTCATTAAAACTGATACGATATACCTTTTTCCCTTCCAGCTTAAGCGCCTGACTCAGATGCCAGGAAATCGCTTCTCCTTCACGGTCCGGGTCAGTTGCAAGATAGATCTTATCTGCTTTTTTTACTTCTTTTCGAAGATTGGCAAGTATTTCTCCTTTTCCTCGGATCGTAATATATCTAGGCTCATAATCATGTTCCACATCAATTCCCATCTGGCTCTTGGGCAGATCTCTAACATGACCATTGGATGCGGTTACCACATAATTGCTTCCTAAAAATTTTTTTATTGTCTTCACCTTCGCAGGTGACTCCACGATTACCAGATAGCGTGCCATAAACTTGCTTCCTCCATTATAACTCCCTGTTGGCCCTGTCACCGGACCTTTATGTAATATCCCTGAGATACCTCTCTGACATATCCTTTGATTTCCAGCGTAATCAGTCTTTCCATAAGTTCTTGTGGCGAAAGATGTGTCTCCTCTGTCAACTGACTGATTCCTTTTGGGAACAAATCAAGGCAACTATACACCATATTTTCAGCAGTTTCAAGCACTTTTTTATTTTTGTGATTTTTTTGTCCATGCTTTCTGTTTCCTATATTCAATTCTTCCAGAAGATCTTCCGGTGACAGAAGAATCCCTGCCCCTTGTCTGATCAGTCGATGACATCCTGTACTCAGAGCACTTGTAACCGGCCCGGGAAGCGCATATATATCTTTTCCCTGTTCCAGCGCCAGATCTGCTGTGATCAGAGAGCCGCTCCTTTCTTTTGCCTCCATAACAAGTACAACATCCGACAGGCCGCTGATAATACGGTTCCTCTCAGGAAAATAAGCCGGAAGCGGCTGCTCCTGCGGAAGACGTTCTGACAGAACTCCTCCCTGCTTCTGAATATCCATATAAAGTCCGATATGTTCTCTCGGATAACAGACATCCACTCCACATCCCAGGACTCCATATGTTTTACCCCCACCATTCAGCGCCCCTCTCTGTCCCGCACCGTCAATACCTCTTGCCAGACCACTGATAATTGCAATCCCTTCTCTTGCCAGGCTTTCTCCATACTCCAGCGCCATCTCTTCTCCATATGGACTGCACCTTCTCGCTCCGACAATTGCAGCCGTATATACATCATCCTGCGGGAGCTCGCCTTTTACATATAATGCATACGGTGGATCTGAAAGTCTGGTAAGCCTTTGCGGATATTCTTCTGAAAAATACGGAACAAATCGGATTTGCTTTTTTTCGAGCTGTTTCCATCTCCATTCCAGGTTCTTATCTTTCTTCGCAATGCATAACGTATATACATCCTGTTCTTTCAGAAAATCCAGTTTCTTTAATGCTTTTTCTTCTATATAATATATATTTTTTGCGCATTTATATACTTCCCGTAATTTTTTCTTTTTCCCGTCCGTCAGTGGACGTACCGATGCAAGCCAGAATTCATACATCATCCGTTCATTACCTCCTCCAGTATTTTTTATCCAGGGTTCGATAGCCGATTGCCTCTTTCAGATGGACTTCTCTGATCCTGCTGCTTTCATCCATATCTGCGATTGTTCTTGCCACTTTCAGGATCTTATGATAAGTCCTGGCAGTCAGGCCGAGTGCATAATAGGCCTGTTCCATCAGTTCTTTTTCTGCCGGTCCAAGCGTACAGTACTCGTCCAGCATTTTCACTTCCAACATTGCATTCGTCAGTATTCCGCTCCCTTGATATCTCTTTTCCTGTATCTTTCTTGCGGCACATACCCTTTCACGTATTACTCCGGAGCTTTCCTGTGGCGACTTTGCATTCAGATCCGCGTAGCGGATCCTCGGCGTCTCCATGCAGATATCTATCCGATCCAGAAATGGCTGGCTGATCTTACCGAGATAATGTTGGATCTCCCCGGATGTACATGTACACCTTCCCATATCCGGATAATTACCACAGGGACATGGATTCATGGCCGCTGCCAGGATAAAATTTGCCGGAAATGTATAATTCCCATGTGTTCTTACCAGTTTGATCTCACGCTCTTCCAAAGGCTGTCTCAGTACTTCCAGAACCGGTTTCTGAAATTCAGCCAGCTCGTCCAGAAACAGTACACCTCCATGTGCGAGACTGATTTCTCCGGGTCTTGGGACACTTCCACCGCCAATCAGAGCTGCTTTTGTCACCGTATGATGCACACTTCGAAAGGGTCTGCCTGCAATCAGAGGGGACTCTTCATTAATCAGTCCCAGCACGCTGTACACCTGCGTGATCTCCATACTCTCCTCCAGCGAAAGCGGCGGAAGAATCGTAGGAATCCTTTTAGCGATCATGGACTTCCCGCTCCCCGGGGGCCCGACCATCAAAAAATTATGTCCTCCTGCCACAGCAATCTCCACAGCACGCTTTACCATCTCCTGACCGCAGATATCCGCAAAATCAACCGTATCTATATGGGCTTTCATACCGGATGTCCAGTTTTTTCCCGTCACCGGCTTTATCTCTGCATGCCCGGTGATATGTCTGCAGATATCTTCCAGAGTCTCTGCGCCCAGAATGCAGATATCATCTATCAGTGCACCTTCTCTTGCATTCTTTGCAGGAACAATACAGGTGTGGCATCCCTGTCTTTTTGCTTCCATGACGATTGGAAGTACTCCCGGAACCTCCCTGACTTTCCCGTCCAGGCTCAGCTCCCCAACCACAAGTACATGTTCCAGCTTCTTCCCTGGAATCAATTCCAATGACGCAAGCACGGACAATGCAATCGGCAGGTCAAATGATGCTCCTTTCTTACGCACGGTTGCCGGTGCAAGATTAATCACCATCTTTTTTGCCGGAATCTGAAACCCGGAATTTTTCATTGCTGTACGCACTCTCTCTGACGCTTCTTTCACCTCCGATGAAAGATAGCCAACCATATGAACCCCTGGCAGGCCATTGCTTACATCCGCTTCCACACGAATCATCTCCACACCAAGGCCCTGTATTGCCGCAGACAATACTGTACTAAATGCCATACACATTCCTCCTTCTATTCTCTTTTATATTTCTTTCATATTCTCAGGAAAAACGACCGAACCGGTCATATAGATCTGCCGAAGAAAGATTTGGATCAAGATAAAGACTTCTTCATAAAATGTGCATTTATCTTATCCCAATCTTTCTTCAGTGTCAACATATTTTCAGAAATATCCCCGCAGCTTTTCAATCGCACTTTTCTCGATCCTTGAAACATAAGAACGAGAGATGCCCAACTGTCTGGCAATCTCCCGCTGTGTATACTCCTCCTCATTATATAACCCATACCGCATCTTAAGTACCAGACGTTCCCTTTGTGACAGTTCTGATTCCATTCGCTGATACAGCTTGCGGACATCATCTTTCAATTCAACTTTCCGATATGCATCACTCTCCTGTGTTTCAATCACATCAAATAAGTGAATCTCATTTCCTTCCCGATCAGTACCGATCGGTTCATACAGAGATATTTCTCTGGATATTTTCTTTTTTGTTCTCAGATACATCAGAATCTCATTTTCAATACAGCGGGCTGCATAAGTCGCAAGCCTTACACTTTTTTCGGAATCAAACGTAACTACCGCCTTGATCAGCCCGATCGTTCCGATAGACAGAAGATCCTCCATGTCGTCCGCTGCAGACTGATATTTCTTCACAATATAAGCCACAAGACGCAGATTTCGTTCAATCAGGATATGCTTTGCTTCAAGATCGCCCTCCGTATACTTTTGCATATAATACCTTTCTTCCGCAGCTGTAAGAGGTTGTGGAAATGATTTCAAGGAGAAGCACCTCTTGGCGTATTTAATATAGTCTATGAAAAATCTTGTCTTTTTGTGCTTTTCCATGATTTTTTTCTATGCAAAACCACCAAAAAAAGGTTATAGTATATATAACTTAGGGAAAAATGTCGGTCACCGATGTCTGGCGGCCTCCCGGTAATAAAGAAATTGCATCGGCTGACACCGGTGCCGGATTGGGGATATGTTATGAAAAAACAATTGGGGAAAATTCTTTTTTACAGTCTTTCCATTATACTGACTGCACAGTTGAGTATGAATCTCTTTATCGCAGATTTTAAGATTTCTCTTGCTATCATATGTTTTACGCTTTTTCTGTTTCTCAGGGACTCTTTTCCTCTGCTTCCGGTTACTTTCTGCACTGCATTTGGTGTATATATTTCCCGTGCTCTCCTCTACTGGTTCTGCCACGGGGAATTTACCGGAACCGCCAGAGCTTATCTTCCGGAAACTGTATTTTTTATCTGTTATGGTCTTCTGCTTTTCCTGTATCAAAAGCTTTCCGCAGAGCATCCTCTGAGTCAGAATCATGCTTTTCTTCCTCTGATTCTGATTGATTACACTGCAAACCTTGCAGAACTGATCGTAAGACTTGGCGGCGGTGCTTTTCACTTTAAAACACAGGGAAGTATCCTTCTGATCGCAATCCTGCGTACTCTGGTCATCTGGTGTATCCTTACTGCCATTCACCGTTACCGGCATTTTCTTCTGAACCGGGAACACGAAGATCGTTATCGGCGTCTGGTACTTCTGATTTCAAAACTGAACGGTGAAATCGTATGGATGCGTAAAAATACGTCTCTGATCGAAAGCACCATGAGTACGGCGTACTCCCTCTATGAGCATCTGAAAGACTCTGACCACGAGTCTGGCACTGCTTCTATGGCGCTTCATGTTGCAAGAGATATTCACGAGATCAAAAAAGAGTATCTTCTGATCATGCGTGGAATCTCAGAAGCTTTGAACGAAGAATTGACCAGTGACGGCATGTACCTTCAAGATCTGCTTGCAATTTTAAAAGATGCCCTTATGCTTCTTGCCAAAGAACACCATGTGGAATTACAGATGGATATTGTCTGCGGTGACAACCCCTATATCCGTCAGCATTACTCTCTGATGTCTATTTTCCGTAACCTTTTTATCAACGCACTGGAAGCCGCTGATGAATCCAGAGCATGGATTCAGGTTCTGCAGCAGACTCTCGGTAACGATATGGTCTTTACCGTCACTGATCACGGCCCCGGAATAGCTCCTGAATACATCAATGAAATATTTGAAACCGGTTTTTCCACAAAGATCAACTACTCCACCGGAGAGATCAACCGTGGTCTGGGACTGAATCTGGTACAGGATCTTGTTGAAAATCAATTCCAGGGAAAAATCGAACTGACTTCCTTCCCCGGACAGACCACTTTTACAATTACAATTCCAACAAAAAATCTGAAAGGAGAGATCGCATGAGATTCTATTGTCTTGACGATGATAAAAATATATGTAACATTTTGAAACTGATTATTCAGGATCGGAAACTCGGAACCGTCTGCGGCTCCAGCACCGACGGCCAGGCTGCCCTTGAAGATCTTCCGCTTCTGCGCCCGGATATCGTGATCGTTGATCTGCTCATGCCGGAAATGGATGGCATTGCTTTCATCCGTCAGGCAAGAACTCTTTTAAAAGATACTGCATACATTATGCTTTCCCAGGTATCTTCCAAAGAAATGATTGCATCTGCCTACGAAGCGGGCATTGAATTTTATATTCAGAAACCTATCAACAGTATTGAAGTAGAAAAAGTCATCCTGCAGGTATGCGAATCCATTTCTCTGAAACGGACGATGGCACAGATGCAGAATATCCTGAATCTGTCACCAGTCAATCAGGAACACTTTTCAGATTCAGATCTGCGTGGCAGCTCTGCTTCTGCAAGATCAGAAGACGAATGTTCCGGTACCCTCCGGACGATCCTTCAGCGCCTGGGAATCATTGGAGATATTGGAAGCAGGGATATTATTATGATCGTAAATTACCTGGTTAAAAATCCGAACCAGATAGATGACTTAACACTGAATGAACTCTGCAGTAAGTTCAGTGACTCACCCAAATCCATGGAACAGCGCATCCGCCGTACTGCAAGCACCGGAATGGTGAATCTGGCACATCTTGGAATTGAAGATTACAGCAATGATATATTCACAGAATACTCCAATACTCTGTACAACTTTGAACAGGTACGAAAAGAAATGGATTATATTCGTGGAAAAAGCCAAAAACATGGTAATGTGAAGATTAAAAATTTTCTGAATGCTCTTGCCGTATACTGTATGAGCAACTAATCATCTCATCGGCAGATTTAACAGTATCAAATTAGAAAAATTGTGAATTGTGACAATTTTTAGATTTGATACTGTTTTTTTTCGTCAATCCTGATACAATTTGATACTTTCTGAAACTGGTCTTATATATTGATACCATCAATAACAG
>NZ_JAFBIZ010000115.1 GCF_021531995.1 Faecalicatena contorta | reverse complement strand
GAAGAGAACTTTGTAGTATAGTTAGAAAAAATAAATGAAAGGAACAGGTATATAGACGGAATGAATGAAGTTCAACAAAGTGGACTGTACCGTTCTGAGTTTGAGCACGATAACTGCGGAATAGGTGCAATCGTAAATATTAAAGGGCAGAAGAGCCATGATACAGTGGCGAATGCCTTAAAGATTGTGGAAAATTTAGAGCATAGAGCTGGCAAAGATGCCGAAGGTAAGACAGGTGATGGAGTTGGAATCTTGTTACAGATTTCGCACAGGTTTTTCTCCAAAGTCTGCGAACCTCTCGGCATCTTTTTAGGTTCTGAAAGAGACTATGGTGTGGGAATGTTTTTCTTTCCACAGGATGAACTGAAAAAGAATCAGGCAAAGAAGATCTTTGAAGTGATCGTAAAAAAAGAAGGGATGAATTTCCTGGGATGGAGAGAGGTTCCGGTAAGACCGGAGATACTCGGAAGCAGGGCGATAGAATGTATGCCATATATTATGCAGGGCTTCATTGAACGTCCGGCGAAGGTGGAAAAAGGGCTTCCGTTTGACAGAAAGTTATATATTGTACGCCGTGTATTTGAGCAGAGTGCAGATGATACATATGTGGCATCTTTATCCAGCCGTACGATCGCATACAAAGGTATGTTTCTGGTGGGTCAGCTGAGATCTTTCTTTACGGATCTGCAGGATCCGGATTATGAAGCGGCGATTGCACTGGTACATTCCAGATTCAGTACCAATACCAATCCGAGTTGGGAACGTGCGCATCCGAACCGCTTTATTGTACATAATGGTGAGATCAATACCATTCGTGGAAATATGGATAAGATGCGTGCCAGAGAAGAGAATATGGAGTCTGAGTATCTGAAAGGCGAATTACACAATGTCCTTCCGGCAATCAATACAGAAGGTTCCGATTCCGCAATGCTGGACAATGCGATTGAATTCATGGTCATGAGTGGAATGGACCTGCCGCTGGCAGTTATGATTGCGATTCCGGAACCATGGGCGAATAATAAGAGCATGTCTCAGAAGAAAAAGGATTTCTACCAGTATTATGCGACTATGATGGAACCGTGGGACGGACCGGCATCCATTCTCTTTAGTGACGGAGACTGCATGGGAGCTGTTCTGGACAGAAACGGACTTCGCCCTTCCAGATATTATATTACAGACGATGATACCCTGATCCTTTCCTCAGAAGTGGGAGTTCTGGACATTGATCCGCGAAAGATCGTTGTCAAGGAACGACTTCATCCGGGTAAGATGTTACTGGTAGATACAATAAAGGGAAAAGTAATCGATGATGAAGAACTGAAAGAGACATATGCGGGAAGACAGCCATACGGCGAATGGCTGGACAGCAATCTGGTAGAATTGAAAGATCTGAAGATTCCGAATCAAAAGGTTCCATCCTATTCGCCGGAAGAATGTAAGAGGCTTCAGAAGGCGTTTGGTTATTCTTATGAAGAAGTGAAGACTTCGATCCTGAGCATGGCAAAGAACGGAGCAGAGGGAACGGCCGCCATGGGTATTGATGCACCACTTGCGGTACTGTCCGATCAGCATCAGAATCTCTTTGGATATTTCAAACAGCTGTTTGCACAGGTTACGAATCCACCGATTGATGCCATCCGGGAGGAAGTGGTAACCTCCACAACGGTATATATTGGAAAAGACGGCAATCTTCTGGAGGAAAAAGAGGAAAACTGTAAGATGCTTAAGGTGAATAATCCGATTCTTACAGAAACGGATCTTCTGAAGATCAAGAATATGAAAGAGGATGGCTTCAAGGTTGCGGAGATCCCGACGGTCTATTATAAGAATGCCAGTCTGGAAAAGGCGATAGATTATCTGTTCATCGAGGTAGACCGTGCGATCCATGAGGGCGCCAATATTCTGATCCTTTCGGACCGTGGTGTAGATGAGTATCACGTTGCAATGCCTTCTCTGCTTGCTCTGTCCGGGCTTCAGCAACATCTGGTACGGACGAAGAAGAGAACATCTGTCGCAATCGTACTGGAAACAGGTGAACCAAGGGAGGTACATCATTTCGCAACACTGATCGGCTACGGAGCCTGTGCAATCAATCCATATCTGGCGCATGAGTCGATCAGGCAGCTGATCGATACAGATATGCTCCAGAAGGATTATTACGCAGCGGTAAATGATTATAATCATGCTATTATCAGCGGAATCGTTAAGGTTGCTTCCAAGATGGGAATCTCAACGATCCAGTCCTATCAGGGCGCAAAGATTTTTGAAGCGATTGGCCTGAAGCAAGAGTTCATTCAAAAATATTTTACGAATACTGTCAGCCGTGTGGGCGGTATCGGAATTGAAGAAATCGCCAAAGATTACATTGCAAGGCATTCACAGGCATTTGATCCATTGGGACTGGAAGTGGATATGACACTGAACAGTGTCGGTCAGCATAAGCTCAAGAGTGGTGGAGAAAGACATCTCTATAATCCGCAGACAATTCATATGCTGCAGCAGTCAACCAGACGTGGTGATTATGAGATGTTCAAGAAATACACAGAGATGGTAAATGCAGAGGGTGAGCATATCAATCTTCGGGGACAGCTGGAATTTAATTATCCGAACAAAGGAATTCCGATTGAGGAGGTAGAGAGCGTAGATCAGATCGTTACAAGGTTCAAAACGGGAGCGATGTCTTATGGTTCCATTTCAAAAGAAGCACATGAGACACTTGCGATTGCCATGAATCAACTGCATGGAAAGTCCAACAGTGGAGAAGGAGGCGAGGAAATCGAACGTCTCGATACCAATCGCTGTTCAGCAATCAAACAGGTGGCATCCGGAAGATTTGGTGTAACGTCTCGCTATCTGGTCAGTGCCAAGGAGATTCAGATCAAAATGGCGCAGGGGGCAAAACCGGGAGAAGGAGGTCATCTGCCGGGCGGAAAAGTATATCCGTGGATTGCGAAGACGCGTCATTCTACACCGGGTGTCAGTTTGATTTCACCACCGCCGCATCATGACATCTATTCCATTGAAGATCTGGCACAGCTGATCTATGATTGTAAAAATGCAAATAAAGATGCAAGAATTTCTGTAAAACTGGTATCAGAAGCTGGTGTTGGTACTGTTGCTGCCGGTGTGGCAAAAGCCGGTGCAGGACTGATTCTGATCTCCGGATATGACGGAGGAACCGGAGCGGCACCGAGAAGTTCGATTCATAATGCCGGACTTCCGTGGGAACTTGGACTTGCAGAGACACATCAGACATTGATTCAGAATGGCCTTCGAGAAAGAGTCAGAATTGAGACCGACGGAAAGCTGATGAGCGGACGTGATGTGGCGATTGCGGCAATCCTTGGAGCAGAGGAATTTGGATTTGCCACAGCACCGCTGGTAACGCTTGGCTGTGTTATGATGCGGGTATGTAATCTGGATACCTGTCCGGTTGGTGTAGCTACACAGAATCCGGAACTCCGGAAAAGATTTACAGGAAAGCCGGAATATGTAGTGAACTTTATGCGTTTCATTGCACAGGATCTGAGAGAATATATGGCAAGACTTGGTGTGAAGACACTGGATGAACTGGTCGGAAGAACGGATCTTCTGAAAGTAAAGGATACTCCGACTTCTGAAAGAGCTGCTGCCCTGAATCTTGAGCAGATACTTCATAATCCTTACGAAGGCACGGATACACCGGTGGTATTTAATCCGAAAAAGGTCTATGATTTTGAACTGGAAAAGACACTGGATGAGAGAGTTCTGATGAAAAAACTGCTCCCGGCATTGGAGAAGAAGCAAAAGAGAAGCATTGAAATGGATGTATCCAATACGGACCGTACTTTTGGTACTATCTTTGGTTCTGAGATTACGAAAAGATATCCGGAAGGACTTGCGGAAGACAGTTTTGTTGTAAACTGTAAAGGTGCGGGAGGTCAGTCCTTTGGTGCATTTATCCCGAGAGGGTTGACACTGGAACTGGTTGGAGACAGCAATGATTATTTCGGAAAAGGATTGTCCGGAGGCAAGCTGATCGTATATCCTCCGAAGGGTGTAAAATACAGACATGAAGATAATATTATAATAGGAAACGTTGCATTGTACGGAGCAACCAGCGGAAAAGCATATATCAATGGTGTTGCCGGAGAACGATTTGCGGTACGTAATTCCGGAGCAACGGCAGTTGTGGAAGGTGTAGGAGATCACGGATGTGAATACATGACCGGCGGACGTGTTGCAGTGCTTGGCAAAACCGGCAAAAACTTTGCAGCCGGAATGAGCGGCGGTATCGCATATGTTCTGGATATGGACAATGATCTATATAAGAATGTGAACAAACAGATGGTCAATATTGAGCATGTGACATCCAAGATCGATGTAAATGAACTGAAGGATATGATAGAAGAACATGTAGCCAATACGAATTCTGAAGTTGGGAAAAAGATTTTGGATGATTTTAAGAATTATCTGCCGAAGTTTAAAAAGATTATTCCAATTGACTATGAGCGAATGCTGACTACAATCCTGCAGATGGAGGAACAGGGCATGAGCAGTGAACAGGCAAAGAACGAAGCATTTTATGCAATCAAAGCAGGAAGATAGGGGGCGAGAAAAGTGGGAAAAGCAACAGGATTTATGGAATATGAAAGACAGGATAAAAAAGCAGAAGAACCAGAATCAAGGATCAGACATTTTTATGAGTTTCACACACCCCTGTCAAAAGAAGAACAGGAAATACAGGGAGCAAGATGCATGTCCTGCGGAGTTCCTTTCTGTCAGTCGGGTCAGATGCTTATGGGAATGGCCAGCGGATGTCCACTGCACAATCTGGTGCCGGAATGGAATGATCTGATCTATCATGGCAACTGGGAAGAAGCATATTACCGTCTGAAAAAAACCAATAATTTTCCGGAATTCACATCAAGGGTATGCCCGGCTCTGTGTGAGGCGGCATGCACCTGCGGATTGAACGGAGATCCGGTATCCACCAAGGCGAATGAATATGGTATCATTGAAAATGCGTACAAAAAGGGATATGCGGCGGCAAAACCGGTGCAGATACGTACAGGAAAAAAGGTGGCTATAGTAGGTTCCGGGCCTTCCGGGCTGGCTGCCGCAGATATGCTCAATCGACGAGGACACAGTGTTACGGTATATGAAAGAGAAGACAAGGTTGGTGGCCTTCTTCGATATGGCATTCCGAATATGAAACTGGAGAAACAGATCATTGACCGAAAGATTGCAATCATGGAAGAAGAAGGAATTCGGTTTGTTACGAACTGTAATATCGGAAAAGATAAAAAAGCTGCTTCCTTATTAAAAGAGTACGATCGTGTGATTCTGTGCTGTGGGGCTTCCAATCCGAGAGATATCAAAGTACCGGGACGGGATGCAAAGGGAATCTATTTTGCGGTGGATTTCCTGAAGTCCTCAACGAAAGCTTTGTGGAGCGCTGCCGAGAAGAAGCAGGACGGTTCCTGGAAACTGTCATTGAAAGAAGGCAGTTATATCAGTGCAAAAGGGAAAAAAGTTATGGTGATCGGCGGAGGCGATACCGGTAATGACTGTGTAGGGACTTCTATGCGCCACGGCGCTGCGTCGGTGCTGCAGTTGGAGATGATGCCGAAGGCACCTGATCAAAGGACGGCAACAAATCCGTGGCCGGAATGGCCGAGAGTCTGCAAGACTGATTATGGACAGCAGGAAGTAAAAGCAGTGTTTGGTCATGATCCAAGAGTATACCAGACAACGGTCAAAGAGTTTTTAAAGGATCCGGAGGGAAATGTAAAAGAAGCAGTTCTTGTCAGACTGGAGCCAAAGAAAGATGAAAAGACAGGGCGAATGATTATGTCCGAGATCGCAGGCAGTGAGTATACGGTTGAAGTGGATCTGGTATTGATTGCAGCCGGTTTCCTTGGAAGTCAGGAATACGTTACAAAAGCATTTGGTGTAGAGACGAATGCAAGAACCAATGTGAAGACACCGGACGGTGAATATCAGACAAGCAAAGAACATGTATTTACTGCCGGAGACATGCATAGAGGACAGTCACTCGTGGTATGGGCGATCCGCGAAGGCCGTGAAGCAGCGAGAGAAGTAGATATCAGTCTGATGGGATATACGAATATGTATGTACAATAAGACGACATAGATAAGATTTCCGGAGAAAGATTGTTACGAAAATGTTAAAAAATATTGCAAAACACTTTCTTATCATGTATAATGATTCTCAGATATAGGAGTTATTCTGTCTTTTACTATATCGAATGAGGGTAGAGAGTATAATATTTGTAAGAAAGAAGAGTGAATATGAAAAAAATTGGAGTAAGAATCGTAGCGGCTATTGCTACAAGCTCATTAATCGTAACACCGGTTATGGCAGCACCATCCGTTGATAAATTGAAAGAAGATAAGGCAGCAAAAGAAAGCGAAGTATCTTCTCTTCAGGAACAGTTAAGGGGAATCTTATCCGAGATCGGTAATCTGGAAGAGGAACTGATCTCTATAGGTGAGCAGAAGCTTCAGGCAGAGAGTGACCTGAAGGATGCAGAAGAAAAAGAAAAAGAACAGTATGAGGCAATGAAGAAACGTATCCAGTATATGTATGAAGAGGGCAATACCTCTGCATTTGAAGCACTGGTTACCGCTGATGATTTTACAGAATTGATCAGTAAAGCTGAATATGTTCAGAATGTTCATACATATGACAGAGAACAACTGCAGGAATATGTTGAGACGAAGCAGGAGATTGCAGAATTGAAGACCAGCCTTGAAGAAGATGAAAAAGAACTTGAGACAAAGCAGGTTGAATATGAAGCGAAAGAAGATGAGCTGAATACAACGATTGCGGCAAAGCAGGATGAAGTGGCCAATCTGGATGCTGAGATTCAGGAGGCAGTTGAAGCAGCGGCAAGAGAACTGGCGGCTCGTCAGGAAGCAGAGCGTCAGGCACAGCTCGCAGCAGCAAATAATAATAATAACAATACGAATAATAACACCAACAACAATACGAATGGCGGAAATACCGGAAATACCGGAAATACCGGAAACACGGGAAATACCGGAAACACGGGAAATACAGGAGGGACGAATAGTTCTGGCGGTTCGACAGTCAGCGGTCCGAATGCAAATGGAAGTTCAATTGTCAGCAGAGCATACAGTCAGCTTGGTAAGCCTTATGCATGGGGTGCGTGTGGACCGAACAGTTTTGATTGTTCCGGTTTCGTTAGTTATTGCCTGACTGGAAGTTTTAGTCGTCTTGGTACAACGTTTACTTTCATGGGGTGGCCAAGAGTCAGTGATCCACAGCCGGGAGATGTTTGCACAACATATAACCACTGCGGTATCTATATCGGCGGCGGACAGATGATTCATGCACCGCATACCGGAGATGTAGTAAAAGTTGGTCCGGTGCAGTCCGGTATGATTTTTGTTCGGCGTCCATAAGACAGAATAAAAAGTATATATGATCATCTATTATGTAGATAAAAAAGCCTTGCAATAGCAAGGCTTTTGTGATATTATGGTATGGTCGCAAAAAACACGCATGTGGTTGTCCAAGATGGTGCCAAAGCTTGATTACAAGCCGGTTTCAAGGGCTTACACATATGCGGAAGTAAAAAAACCAGATGGAGGAAAGAAACATGAGCGTTATTTCAATGAAGCAACTTTTAGAAGCAGGTGTTCATTTTGGACATCAGACAAGAAGATGGAACCCTAAGATGGCTCCATACATCTACACAGAGAGAAATGGTATCTATATCATCGACTTACAGAAGTCTGTTGGTAAAGTAGATGAGGCATATCAGGCAGTAGCTGATATCGCAGCAGAAGGTGGCACAATCCTGTTTGTAGGAACAAAGAAACAGGCTCAGGATGCTATCAAAGTAGAAGCTGAACGTTGCGGAATGTATTATGTAAATGAAAGATGGCTTGGAGGTATGCTTACAAACTTCAAGACAATCAAGAGCAGAGTTGCCCGTCTGAAAGATATCGAGAGAATGTCTGAAGACGGAACATTTGATGTACTGCCGAAGAAAGAAGTTATCCAGATTAAAAAAGAGTGGGAGAAACTTGAGAAGAACCTTGGCGGAATCAAAGAGATGAAGAAACTTCCGGATGCAATCTTCGTAGTAGATCCGAAAAAAGAAAGAATCTGTGTTCAGGAAGCTCATACACTTGGAATTCCACTTATCGGTATTGCAGATACAAACTGTGATCCGGAAGAGTTGGATTATGTAATTCCAGGTAATGATGATGCTATCCGTGCTGTAAAACTGATCGTATCCAAGATGGCGGATGCAGTGATCGAGGCGAATCAGGGTGCAGCAGAAGATGTAGAATATGTGGAAGAAGAAGCAGTAGAGGCAACAGAAGAATAAGATTCTTAATGAAAGTATATTGGAGGACAAGATCATGGCAGTTACAGCTAAGATGGTAAAAGAATTAAGAGAAATGACAGGCGCAGGAATGATGGACTGTAAAAAAGCTCTTAACGAAACAGATGGCGATATGGATGCAGCTATTGAATACCTGAGAAAAAATGGTGAAGCAAAGGCTGTTAAGAAAGCTGGACGTATTGCAGCAGAAGGTATCGTTATGGCAGATGTTCAGGGTGACAACACAGCGGCAATCGTTGAAGTAAACTCTGAGACAGACTTCGTTGCAAAGAATGCTGATTTCCAGGGATTTGTTAAAGCTGTTGTTAATCAGGCACTTGCTACAGAGAATACAGAGATGGAAGCTTTCATGGCAGAAGCATGGAATGAAGATGCAAGCAAGACTGTTAACGATGCACTGACAGAGAAGATCGCTGTAATCGGTGAAAAACTCAGCATCAGAAGATTTGAGAAAGTTACAATTGAAAATGGAACAGTTGTATCTTACATTCACGGTGGTGGAAGAATTGGTGTATTAGTTGTTGCAGAGACAGCAGTTGTTAACGATGCTGTTAAAGAAGCACTTAAGAACGTTGCAATGCAGGTTGCTGCATTAAATGCAAAATACATCAGCCAGGCTGATATTGAGGCAGATTACATTGAGCATGAGAAAGAAATACTTCTTGCTCAGATCATGAACGATCCGAAGGAATCCCAGAAACCGGAGAAGGTTATTCAGGGAATGATCAACGGACGTATCAACAAAGAGATGAAAGAAATCTGTCTGTTAGATCAGGTATATGTAAAAGCAGAAGATGGAAAACAGTCTGTTGCTAAGTATCTTCAGGAAGTTGGAAAAGCAAACGGAACAGAGATCAAGCTTCAGAAATTCGTTCGTTACGAGACAGGTGAAGGTCTTGAGAAGAAGAATGAAGACTTCGCAGCTGAAGTTGCAGCTCAGATGGCTGGAAAGTAATTTTTTAAGTCCAAAGGATACAGAAAACTTAAATATGAATCTTAAAACCCTTGAAAATTCAGTATTTTCAAGGGTTTTTTCTTTTCCGTGGCACTTCATATATTGCATTATAA
>NZ_JAFBIZ010000114.1 GCF_021531995.1 Faecalicatena contorta | reverse complement strand
CCTTTCATGTGAGGTATAATTATATCTCTTGTTCTTTGATTTGTTGCATGAAGAGAGAGGGTGAGTTGTATCTTCAGATGTTCTTCTCTTATTTTTTTTAATTGTTCTAAAGGACCTACTGTCGAAATATTAATTCCATCTGTGGGGAAATTAAGCCCATTTCTATCTCTTAGTATATGAATTGACTTAATTACATTATCATAATTAAAAAATGGTTCACCCATTCCCATATATACAATTCTGTTGACTTTTTCCTTCAGTAATGTTACTTGTTGCACAATTTCGGAAGGAGTTAAATTTCTTATAAATCCATTACTTCCAGATGCACAAAAAATACAACCGACAGGACATCCTACCATTGTACTAACACATACAGTTACACCTGTTTTTCTCTTTATGCAAACAGTTTCAACGCAGTAACCATCCTTTAATTTGAAAGAGTATTTTCTTGTGTCACCGCCATTATAAATATCATTAATGCTCATTGTTTGATATTTCTTTTGGGGCTTTTCCTTATAAAGGGCATGCATAAGCGATCGAGCTTTTTTTTCTCCAACGCAATCACAAATTTCTTTATATGTATAACCGTATGGGTCCGAATTTATCATTTCTTCAGTGATAATTATTGTGTTTTTATTTTTCATATCATCAATACCTTTCGAGAAATATAATTACAAAATACGATAAACTACCATTATTATAATAACATTTCTAGAACAAAAAATCAATAATCTACATATCTATTTTACTTAAAATACTAAAAATACTCTAAAAATATATGTATCGAATTTTTATGTAAAATATTTGTCAGAAAGAAATTTAATAATGCTGTCTAAAACTTGTGTAGAAAGATAACTGAATTATTATTTTCTGTTTAAATCACATACTCTAAATTGTTGATTTTTTTAGGTGGTATCGAAAAAAACGACACCATCTTTTCTTTTTCGGGAAGGTTAGGTCAGTTTACAAGGAACTACACGCAGACCGTGAAACGGGCTGCTGACAACAAACGGCGCTATGCTCCCGGCTGGGTGCATAGCACCTGTTTGTTGCGGGGGTTTCCAAAGGGGGCAGCGCCCCATTTGGCACACGACTTTGCGGAGCAAAGTGTAGTGTGTTATACGCTCTGTCGGCGTTGCCCTGAAAATACCGTTGCCGCCGGGGAGGGCAAGGGCATTTGACGCGGCAGGAAAGCAGGGCTTTGTTTGGGGCTGGTAAGCCGGAAACAAAGGGCTGATTTCAGCAGCAGACAGGGCGTATTATGAAAGCCCCCGTCCCTCGTCCTCCGCCCCCGGCCTATGGGACAAAAAGTCCCAAAGCTCTGGACACCGTGACCAGATGTGTGGCCACACTCCGGGAAAAGTAGCAGGACGGCAGGAAACCGTCAAGGCTGAAATGAATGGGCTGACGCCCGGCCTTGACCGTTCCCCGCCGCCCCGCTGGATGGGTGGACAAGGTGGCCAATCCCTAAAAGTGTTTGGCCGCACTCGTTCATTTTGGGGCCTTTCTTCTCCCAAAATTGAAATGGGCGGGAAAGCCCTAAAATGGCTTTCCCGCCTTGATTACCCATTAGCAAAGACGGGCGAGACTGTCAACGGCGGCGCTGAAAGCGCCGTTCATCTTGACCGTTGACTGGCTCGCCTGGCTTTGCTACTGCCCGTAAGAGATGGAAAAACAAGATGGAAAACAAGGTTAAAAATGGTTGACAAGTCTATCGGATGTGTGTTATACTGTGCGACAGTTTGAGATTGGAAGGAGGCTTACGTGTGTTAATTTGTGTACGCTAATAAGCAATAAAAAGTAGAAGTACCTTTCCACATGATGGTGGGCTTTTTTTGCGTGCGTATGCAAAGGAACACGTAGGTTTGACACGAGCAGTCTTTGAACTGTATCGTGGTGTTTTTTCGTGCTTTGTTGTTATGCAGGCGTCTGCCCTCTCTGTGGGACAACGCCTGCTTTTTATTGCAGAAACAAAGGAACAATGCAATAAAAAAGGAGGTTCGCATTATGACCCAAAACAACAATTCATGGAGAAAAACTTATTTTACACTTCTTGCCGGACAAGCAATATCCTTTATTAGCAGCGGTATTTTGCAAATGGCCATTATCTTTTATTTGGTTGCGAAAACTAATTCTGCAATCATATTGACGGCGGCAACACTGATTGGATTTTTGCCGCAAGCCTGTTTAGGCCCGTTTGCAGGTGCTTTTGTTGACCGGCACAGCCGTAAAAGCGTAATGATTGGTGCGGATTTGATAATTGCCGCCGCTGGCGGTATTCTGGCGCTGGTGGCGTTTTACATGGAATTGCCCGTATGGTCTATTATGGTTGTCCTGTTAATCCGAAGTGCGGGAACTGCTTTTCATTCTCCAGCATTCAGCGCAGCAACACCTATGATTGTGCCAAAAGAGGAACTTACAAAATGCGCTGGTTACACGCAGACCATGCAAGCAGTAAGTGCGATTATCAGTCCAGCTGCCGCAGCGTTTTTATATGCTGTTTGGCCTCTTAATGCAATTATATTGTTAGATATTGTGGGTGCAATCCTTGCCTGTGTGACTGTTGCGATTTCGTCCATACCAACGCCTGAACTATGTCCAGAAACGAAAAGACAACAGTTTTTACAGGATATGAAAGAGGGGTATGTGGTATTAAAGCAAAACAGGGGCCTCTTTGCTCTGCTCTGGATTGGTGTAATTTATATGTTCTTTTATATGCCAATCAGTACGCTTTTTCCTCTCATCTGTATGTCATACTTCAAAGGAACACCGGCCCATGCCTCTGCCGCTGAAATTGCTTTTGCGGTTGGTATGCTGCTTGGCGGAGTCATTCTGAGCATTTGGGGCGGTTTTAAGAAACGGCGGTACACCATCGGTCTTTCCGTTCTCCTGATGGGCGTTAGCATTATGCTCTCCGGGCTTTTGCCGCCAGACGCATTTCTTGTCTTTGTTGTGTGCTGTACTGTTATGGGAATTTCCGCTCCATTTTACGGTGTGCAAAATGCGATTTTTCAAGAAACGGTCAAACCAGAATATCTGGGGAGAGTTTTTTCTCTACTGACAAGCGCCGCTTCCCTCGCCATGCCGTTTGGCCTTGTCATTTCCGGGCCTCTGGCGGAGCGGCTGGGAGTTGAGAAATGGTTTGTCATTTGCGGAATTGGCATTATCATCGTTGCGCTTGCCGTATTTTTACTACCCGGTTTGAGAGAGATTGACAATACGCAATAATCAACTGCACCTTTTTCTATTACTAAACAAAATGCCTGGATGGTGGTTCTGAAAAACCAGAACCGCCGTTCAGGCATTTTTTATCTTCGTCCTCTCTGCGGTTTTGGATTCTTCAGCAAGTCGGATTTTTCCGCAATCTTTTTCAGCCACTTCCGTTCTTCTACTGACAGCTTCCTAAAATTCAGCTTGAGCCGTTTGCAGATAAACGCCAAGTACGCTTGTTCCGTGTCGCTGTCCTGGCTGACGATTTCACCAGCAGTTTCCAGCATTTCTTTTAGCGGGTTATCCTCTGGGACGCTGAAAAAATCGTCCTTGTGTGTTTCCCGCAGAGCAAGGGCAATCCCGTTTATGTCCCGTTGTATCACATAGCGGCAAAACTCGTCCTCATCAATATGGGCGGTGATAAGCTGTCTTAACTGCGTATCACTCATGCCAGGATTATGCTTTTTTATAACAGTTGCGCTCATCGTGTCCACTATGGCGTTTGCACCCTGCGCCTGTTTCAGTGCCGTTCCGTTCACATAGATTTCAAGGTCAGCCATCAGCCGGGGGAAATCCGGGTGCGCCGCCAGCTCACACAGCAGGGTATTGTCTATCCTCCCGCTTTTCAGCAGGTCAATCATTTCATCACTCAAACGCAGGTCTGCAAGATCGGCGTTTGGGTGATTTTTCATTTCAGACAGCCCCAGCAGATAATCAGCGGTCACACCGTAAAACTTCGCCAGCCGGATAAGGGCATAGTGGCTGATGTCCTTGAAGTCTTCCGTTTCGTAACTGCCCAGCGCAGACTTGGAAAGCCCGGTCTGCTCCGCAAGCTGCCCCAGCGTCAAGCCACGCTCCACACGTAGGTCTTTTAATCGCTCTTGTATGGATAAAGACATATTCACCCTCCTTGCTAGCTCAACGAAAGAGAAGCCGTTATGCTATGTACTATGCTCATAGCATAACGGCATAGGCATTTACAGTTTTATTTTACCATTTGCTACATCTTCACGAAATTTATCAACAAGCTTCGCTGTCAGCTTGGATTTACCGTAGTGTTCAAGTACAAAAGTACGATAACTTTTTCCATCTACAAGCACATCACTTTTTCTGGTCAACAACCAATTTCCGTTACCTCCTCCCTGTTCTCTAATATTCCAGTCTTTCCCATATCTTTTATAGATTTCATCTTTTTTACCTTGAACAGACATTGATTCGCTTGGAATATAAACAATTTGCATAATAGCTCCTCCTTTATTTTGTGCAAGAAGACCAGAAACCTGAATTTGTCTTTTATCTTTTTTTGATTATATCACAAATCCGAGAGCGTGGAAATAGGGAGTTTTTCAGGCTGATTTCCTACCTCTTGGATATACGGCACAGGCGGTCAAAAAGGTGTAGACTTGGGATAGTTCATCGATGGACAAGCACCTTGGAAACAGAACACGCCAAAGAAAACGGAGGGACGCATGAGCAAAAGACCCTATCAACACCTGCCGCCGCTGGAACACAGGCCGGACGGCTCCCCCTACCGCATAACCCCGCCCCAGAAGAGACGAGCCAGCGGCCTGATACGCCGGGAGTGCTGCAACTGCGAGGACGGAAACTGCCTTGCGCTGGACGATGGCGACACCTGCGCCTGTCCGCAGATGATTTCGTTCTCCGTCTGCTGCAAGTGGTTCCGCTGGGCGGTCTTGCCGCTGGACAGGACGCTGGAAGCGGAGATTTACCGGGACAGGGACTTGAAACGCTGTGCGGAGTGCGGCGGTGTGTTCGTCCCGAAGTCCAACCGGGGCAAATACTGCCCGGACTGCGCCGCCAGAGTTCACAGGCGGCAGAAAACAGAAAGTGAACGGAAAAGGAGGTCTGCTGTGGACAGTTAAGAGCGGGAAAAGCCTTGATTTGCAAGGCTCCGCAAGCCCTCAACCGGGGCGGCTGGTATCATTTATCATTCGCCCCGGAAAACGGGCCTCTAACCGTCCACAAAACACGCTATGACAAACACGATTTATATTCACCAGCCGGAAAAGGCGTTCAGTTTCACCCGGCTCCCCAATTTCCTTTTTGAAGCACCCACATTCCAGCCCTTGAGCAACGAAGCGAAGGTGCTGTATGCCTTTGTCCTGCGCCGGGCGGAGTTGTCCCGGAAGAACGGCTGGGCGGACGAGTACGGGCGGGTCTACCTGTACTACCCCATCTGCGAGGTGGTCGCTTTGCTCCGCTGCGGGCGGCAGAAAGCGGTCAACACCCTGCGGGAGTTGCAGTATGCGGGGCTGGTGGAAATCCAGAAACAGGGCTGTGGAAAACCCAACCGCATTTACCCGAAATCCTATGAAGCGGTTCCAAACACCGACTTCAAGAAATCCGGTTATGGTACGCCGGAGGGCTGAAAACCGTACTTGGCGAGTACGAAAATCAATCCTCTTGAAGTACGGAAATCTGACGGTATATAGAAATACAGAGATTAAAACCATCTATTTACATTCATTCCATTCCAATCCTATCAGAGATATTTTCGGCGGGAAAACCCGCCGGAAAGGAATGGAATGGGGAAAGGAGTTCAATGGCACAACACGCAATTTTGCGATTTGAGAAGCACAAGGGCCACCCGGCGGGGCCGCTGGAAGCCCACCATGAACGGAAAAAGGAGCAGTACGCCAGCAACCCGGACATTGACACCAGCCGGAGCAAGTACAATTTCCACATCGTCAAGCCGGATGGCCGCTACTACCATTTCATTCAGAGCCGCATCGAGCAGGCCAGATGCCGCACCCGCAAGGACAGCACTCGGTTTGTGGACACGCTGATTACCGCCAGCCCGGAGTTTTTCAAGGGCAAGTCCCCAAAGGAGATAGCGGCCTACTTCCAGAGGGCGGCGGACTTCCTCATTGACCGGGTGGGCCGGGAGAACATCGTTTCGGCTATGGTACACATGGATGAAAAAACGCCCCATCTGCACTTGGTCTTTGTGCCGCTGACAAAGGACAACCGCCTGTGCGCCAAAGAAATTATCGGCAACCGGGCCAATCTGACGAAGTGGCAGGACGATTTTCACGCCTGTATGGTGGAGCAGTACCCCGACCTGGAGCGTGGGGAAAGCGCCAGCAAGACGGGCCGGAAGCATATCCCCACCCGGCTGTTCAAACAGGCGGTCAACCTCTCCAAACAGGCGAGGGCCATTGAAGCGGTTCTCTCCGGCATTACCCCGCTGAACGCCGGAAAGAAGAAAGAGGAAGCCCTCTCCATGCTGAAAAAGTGGTTTCCGCAGATGGAGAACTTCTCCGGGCAACTGAAAAAATACAAGGTCACAATCAATGACTTGTTAGCGGAAAATGAAAAGCTGGAAGTCAGGGCAAAGGCCAGCGAAAAAGGCAAGATGAATGACACGATGGAACGGGCGAAGTTAAAAAGCGAACTGGACGATATGCGGCGGCTGGTTGACCGTATCCCGCCGGAGATTTTAGCGGAACTGAAATGGCAACAGCGGCAGCATGGAAAGGAAAGGTGATCTTATAAGTAATATCAGATACAAAAAGGAAATCGAAATCGTGACTTTTCAGGGAAAGGAAATCACACTGGAAAATCTCTCCCCGGTGTTCACGCCGGAACAGGAAGCAGCCAAACGCCGGGAACTGGAACAGCAGCTTTATGAGGTGTTCCGCAAGTACGCCGACAAGCGGGAGAGTGAGGAAGCCGGGACATAAGGTTTTCCAAACCCATCATTGATTTGCGGGGCTGCTGGCGGTATAATAGAACTGTCAGCAGCTCCGTTTCTTTTTTAAGAAAAGGAGCGACAATATGAACAATCGGATAGACGCAATCTATGCAAGACAATCGGTAGACAAAAAGGACAGCATTTCCATTGAAAGCCAGATTGAATTTTGCAAATACGAGTTGAAAGGCGGTAACTGCAAGGAATACACAGACAAAGGGTACAGCGGCAAGAACACAGACCGTCCGAAGTTTCAAGAACTGGTGCGGGACATCAAGCGGGGCTTGATTGCAAAGGTCGTGGTTTACAAGCTCGACCGTATCAGCCGTTCCATTCTGGACTTTGCCAACATGATGGAGCTGTTCCAGCAGTACAATGTGGAGTTTGTGTCCTCTACGGAAAAGTTTGATACCTCCACGCCGATGGGACGGGCCATGCTGAATATCTGTATCGTGTTCGCCCAGCTTGAACGGGAAACGATACAGAAGCGGGTAACGGACGCTTACTACTCCCGCAGTCAGCGGGGCTTTAAGATGGGCGGGAAAGCCCCTTACGGCTTCCATACGGAGCCTATCAAGATGGACGGTATCAACACAAAGAAGCTGGTGGTAAACCCGGAGGAAGCGGCCAATATCCGGCTGATGTTTGAGATGTACGCCCAGCCCACAACTTCCTACGGGGACATTACCCGGTACTTTGCCGAACAGGGGATTTTGTTCCATGGCAAAGAGCTGATACGCCCCACGCTGGCGCAGATGTTACGCAATCCTGTCTATGTGCAGGCAGACCTTGATGTGTACGAATTTTTCAAAAGTCAAGGTACAGTCATTGTCAATGACGTTGCCGATTTTACGGGCATGAACGGCTGCTATCTGTATCAAGGGCGAGATGTAAAGGCCAGCAAGAAAAACGACTTAAAAGACCAAATGCTGGTACTGGCTCCCCATGAGGGTATCGTCCCCTCCGACACCTGGCTGACCTGCCGCAAGAAGCTGATGAACAACATGAAAATCCAGTCTGCCCGGAAAGCCACCCACACATGGCTGGCAGGAAAAATCAAGTGCGGGAATTGCGGGTATGCTCTTATGAGTATCTACAATCCCTCCGGCAAACAGTATCTCCGCTGCACGAAACGGCTGGACAATAAAAGCTGTCCTGGCTGTGGGAAAATCATCACTTCGGAACTGGAAGCGGTTGTTTATCAGCAGATGGTAAAGAAGCTGGCAAGCTACAAGACGCTGACAGGAAAAAAGAAAGCGGCAAAGGCAAACCCGAAAATCACCGCCCTGCAAGTGGAACTTGCCCATGTAGACAGCGAGATTGAAAAGCTGGTGGACAGTCTGACGGGGGCAAACAATGTCCTGTTCTCCTATGTGAATGTGAAGATAGCGGAACTGGACGGGCGCAAGCAGGAACTTCTGGCAAGGATAGCGGAGTTGACTGTGGAGGCCATCAGCCCGGAACAGGTCAGCCAGATTTCCGGCTACCTCGATACCTGGGAGAATGTATCTTTTGATGACAAGCGGCGTGTGGTGGATTTGATGATCACCACCATAGCCGCCACAAGCGACAGCTTGAACATCACATGGAAAATCTGACTGGCGGCACCCCTCCCGTCAGATACCTACCCTGTGTAGTCCCTTGTAAACTGTACTTTAGCAAAAAATAGACAAAAAACACCATCCATATAAAAATTATTCTTTATTTTATTTCAACATTGGCTCCTCCAAATACTGAATTTTACTTCTTGCTTTTAGCCTTTTTTACAGTTGAAAATACTAAAACAGCAAGTGAAACTAAATCAATTATCCCCAATGTCCTTACTATCATATCAGGCAACCCCATCGCAAAAATATTAGCTCCTATCAAAAATAATGTTGCGATACCAATTACCATTAAACTTATTGACCACATTGTATTGATTATCTTTGAGTTCATTTCTCTACCTCCACAAATTCAACCATTTTCCATATACCTACCTATTCCTTATGGACTGATTTATAATATTTCCAATATGGAATCGCAAATGAGATAAACATTCCTAAATATACCACAAACATAATGCAGAAGAGTATCATTAAACCACGGCTAAAAGGCGTGTCAATTAAGCTCTGTTGAATCATTTGCGGTATGATTATCAGAAAGAAAATTGCCAAAAGGGGTATCAAACGTCCTTTGAAAACTCGTTTCATCATATCTAAACGTGAAGCATCATCACAGAAGATTTCTTCTACTCCATCCATTTCAGAAGCCGCCTTACGAAAATAGCTGTAACCTACATAATCCTGCAAATATTCCCAACCACAATCATTGAACATTTTCACGTATTCTTCTTTATGAGCAATCCCGTTCTGATTATAATCAAGCTGATAAATCACATCTTCTGGGACACACTTTTCAAAATGATAGACACAAAAACCAGATACTTTAACAAATTTCCAACCATTTTTGTGTTGTTCTCTTAAATATGTTTCCTCTTTTTTCCATTCAGGAACAGAAAAAAATCTCAATTCTGTTTTTGTATTTTTCATATTATTTTGCCTCCACCATGTTTTTATATAAGCGTTCAATTCTTTTTATTTCTAACT
>NZ_JAFBIZ010000113.1 GCF_021531995.1 Faecalicatena contorta | reverse complement strand
ACTGCAGCATTCCGTACAGATCCGTACTTCCGTCCCAGGGCTTATCATCGTAATAAAAGACCAGTGTGATGACCGGCATCAGTTTATCGTCCTTATGACATTTCGATAAGAATTCTGCAGAAGAGAGTGTTCCGACTTCAGGTTCCTTTTTCCTTCCCTTCCACGACTGCCGGATCTGCCCGACATAGGACAGACTGTCATATAACATATTTCGGACGGACATGGCATAATGTACCTTTGCCTGATTCTCGCATGCCAGGAGGACCAACAGACCTCCCCGTTTCCACCTCATTACCAGATCCCGGTACCTGTGTACTTCCTGTAGTTTTCCATTCTTATCTTCCAGCAGGAGATCCGTCTCTCCGTCCGCCGGTTCCAATTCTTCCGGCCGGATCACCTGCTCTCCCTCAAATACCATTCCGTTAAACAAATCCGCAAACCGCTCCGGATTGCTCATCCACTGCCTGACCGCAGCATTTCCCGTACCCATGCTGTTACCTCCTTTTTGTATTCTGTTTTTCATTCTTTTTCTTATCTAAATTGGATTAATTGGCGAAACTGCCATTGAATTTATGAATCGCTTCAACAGCGATTGTCCAGATGTGTCAGAAATATCCGGATCGGACTTCATCTGGATCCAAGATGTGGATGTAGTATAGCATACCTCTTATATCAGATGCAATATCATCCTTCAGAATATAAGCGGAAGTTTCCCGGGTCCTGTTTATAGGGGCCGCTTGAAAATCACGCGGTGGGCGTAGATGTAAAAAATATACTGTCATCCCCACTCTTTCTACTCATCTGGGATATATTTGGGCATATATGCAATCTTTCCTTTCTACCGCCCTCCTTTCAGGCAAAAACCATCTCATTTCAAGGAAAAATTTAAAAAAAACGGGCATGACAGACTACATATTTTCTATACGCCTTTCTCCCCCAGTGGCCTCGCTTTTTTTCTTCCCAACTCCCCCAGTGGCTTCGCTTCTTTCTATCCTTCTCCCTCTGATGCCGCCTGGTTTCCGACCTTTAAAAAGTACATCCCCGATGAGCGACGGCTTTTCTCCATCATTCATCGAGGATTCCTTCTTCTTTTCCTTTCCGGATTGCCTGAACGCGATTGTTCACGCCCAGTTTTTTATACAAATTGTAAATGTGTGTTTTTACGGTGGGGAGCTTCAGGTTCAGCTCCTCGCAGATCTGCGAATTGGTAAGCCCCCGGTTGATATCCTGCAGTATGATCGTTTCCATCATGGTCAGCTGTTCTCCCGAAGTCTCTCCTGCGCCCACTTCCGTGCCCGAGCTGTCTGCGCGCATGCGGCGCTTTGCGCATCGCAGGACAACTCCCATATAGTCTGCTTCCGGCATGCGAAGGACATTGCCGTAATTGTACTTTTTCTTCCTGTGCCATCCGCCGGGTGTATTTTTACCGAGCCAATCTACATATTCCTCCAGCACTTCTTTTCCTGTCCTGTCATACTCGGAATAAAATCCGACGTAACGAGAAGTTCCGTTTACCACAAAGGATTCAATCGTATCCTTCAATGCCTGTCCCTTTCTCTTTTCCGCCCAGTGGATTACTGCCTGCTGAAACAGGGCTTCTGACAGATATTTATGGCATCTGTACAGCTTCAGATAGGGGATCAGATAATGCAGGATCTTTTCTGCGCGTTTATACTGGTTCATCTGCAGGCAGCCTTTGGCCCGGCAACACAATACCGTATAATATGCTTCATCCGCCAGAGTTCCCGCGCTCTGCTCTGCACTGACCAGCCACTTTGCCAGACGTTCTCTCCGGTTGTCTGCCGGTGCATACAGACAGAGTACGGCATCTGTTATCCTTTTGCATACCGAGTGCTCCTCCTGCTGCAGGGACAACGCCAGGCTGTGAATGGAGCTGCTGTGCTCTTCTTCCGGCATCACCTGCTGCAGCCTGCAAAGCAGATACAGTCTTGCCAGACGCTGCTGCCAGATGATTGGCTTCCTTTCCGGCCTGTCCCCCGGATTATTTTCGCAATCTTCCAAAAGCAGTTTCCGGTCATCTAACGATATCACATCTTTCCGTTCTGTCTCCAGATAGTATTCCATCCTTGCAAGCCGGTAACTGAGCCTTGATTCCTTTCCAAGGTGTTCTCTCCACAGTCTGGCTTTCCTGTTTTCTTCTTTTTTTGAACAGGCAAATAATCCGGACAGATCACGCAGTCCGCAGAGGCAGGAATAAGAATATCCCTGTATATCATATAATTGTATCCGTTCTTTGTCTTTCGTGTATGTTTCCAGAAGCGCAAGCCAGCTGTCCAGATCCAGATCCGGCTGCCGATACGTCAGATTCAGATAGATCTCCCGTTTCCTGCTTTCATCTTCCGGCGCCGCATTCAGATTCTGAATCTCCGCCTTAAGTCCATCCATCTGCTGCCTTGTATAACGGTAGATTCCTCTCAGATAGCAGAGCTCCGGTTCATTTCCTTTCCAGTTCATAACTTCGGCATACGAGATTCCCAGTAACGGAACCTCTGAATAATGTCTGAGCATACAGCTTCGATAGGCTGCTTTCTCTTTCGACTTCTTCAGGCACTGGAGCGCTTCTTTGAGATTGCCGTGCTTTTCATACCAGCTTCCAAGCTGTTTCCAGAGATCCGGATCCGCATACCGGACATGATGTGCCTGCAATATCGGCATTTCCATCTTGTGATTCTCCTGCAATACCGATGCTTTTATCCTGTAATTCTCCTGCAATATGAGTGCTGCCTTCCACCGGTTCTTCTGCTCATCATGCACCAGCAGCCCCTTCCTTCCAAGTCTTTCCAGAATCCCAGATATCTTCCTTGCCTGCCACACTTCGCTGCACAGCTCCTCCGTGAACCAGGGACATAAGATCGCGCGCTGCATCATTTCCCGTTCTTCCGCAGACAATGGATCCAGAATCTGCCGCTTCACATAAGTCCGGATCTCATAGGATTCCATCCACGCTTCCACAGAACCGGATTGCTCCGCCCCTTCACAGACAGACAGACGAATCAGCATATCTGCACAGCCGGCCCAGCCTCCGGTTCTCTGATAAATGTCTTTCGGATTCAGACTGCTGTGATAATATTGCACCAGATCACCGATCTCTTTCTCTGTAAACTGCAGGGTTTTCTGCGGAACGATCTGCATCTGTCTCTTCCACAGCAGATCCAGAAATGCCTCTTCCGGCCAGTCTCTGCCCGCAACGATCACTTTACATTCCGGCGGCATGGTACGGATATAGTCCGCAATCTTCTCCACGCAGACTTTTGAAACAGATGCATCCAGCCCGTCAATCATCAACCACTTTGCTCCGACGAAGGAATCCCATTCTCTTAGAATCCAGTCAAACCGCTTCATTGCGCTCACCTCATCCTGAAGATCCAGTGCCTGTATCTCCACTTCCGGATGCTTTCGCCTCAGCATTTTCATTGCACAGGTTTTTCCTGTGGCTGCCGCTCCCTCAATATAAATAGAAGGGAATAATGCTATTCCCTTCTCCAACGCTTCTGTCTTATCGATATACAATAATTCTTTTCCTGCAGATATCTCTTTCTTATTCTTATTCCTGTTCTTCTCCATCTTCCGGATCCCCTGTTAATATACCTCCGGTTATCAATGTATCCAGAAATTCCCGGATATCTTCCCTTGCAACACTTTCTTCTACATCGTATTCTTCCAGAATGTTCTGTACAATCTGATCAAATGTAACTTCTTCCTGTAACATCTTCCAGATAGAAACACCCACTTCATTGACCGTGATCAGACCGTTAAATTCCAGTACCGTCTTACCGGTTGGTATAATTACGTAATCACCGGCAATTTCGCGAAGCACAAATTCTTTCTTTATCCTCATGTCTACTTCCCTCTATGCCATTCTTTGCATATCCCTCCTGCTCATATTATTATATCCTATGAAGTAGGCAATTTCAATCCTTACACATATGCAAGTAATGGCATTAAACTGCAGTTAGTGCATATTTATCAGTTCTGCAGCTCGATCACGGCAATTTCCGGAATGTTATTGATTCGAGGCAACTTTTCGCTGTGGCTTCCAAGTCCACTGGTAGCGAATATCTGCATCTGATCTTTCTGATACATTCCATGGATATACTTTGGAAAATATCCCTGGTCTCCGCCAAAGACCCCGCCCAAAACCGGAAGTACCACCTGGCCCCCATGATTGTGTCCACTGATCACCAGATCTACCTTCCACACAGAAGACGCATCTCCAAAAATAAAGCTGTCCGGCCGGTGGGAAAGCATCACGCACAGGTGATCCGTATCCTGATACGCTTCCAGAAACTCCCGGATCTCAGGATCGACTGCCTCTGCAGAATCATTTCCATCCAGGCCAAATGCATATGCATACAGACCTCCGATGCGGATCGTCTCACCATGGACCTGTACATCCACATACTCCTGATCCAGATATACAGCTCCGGCATCCTGAAGCTCCCTGATCAGTTCCTCATGCCCCGCCTGCATATACGTCTCCTCATGGTTTCCCTTCGCATAATAGACCGGGGCTATCTTCACAAGCTCACGCACCAGCGTTACCGGAACATGAGCATCTTCAGAATCTTCATTCAGCATATCTCCGTCCAGCAGGATCAGATCCGGCTGCTGCTCCTCCACTTTTGCAATCAGCCGCTTATTATCCTTCCCGAATTCATGGTCATGCAGATCTGATAACACCACAAGCTTCACTTTACCGGAGATTTTTTCCGTCTTCCAGGTATATGTGTTCACAGTGAGACAATTTGCAGACATATAGATACTGAGCATCAGGCCCAGTACCAGCACTCCTGCCACAATCAACAGCATTCTCCGTTTCCTGTGTTTCATGTCTTCTTCACTCCTCTAATACATTGTCTGAAGACCTGTCAGTGGCCAGATACGGCATACCAGCTTTCCTACAATCTGTTCTTCTGCCACACATCCTACCGCTTTACTTCTGGAATCCACAGAAACACTTCGGTGATCTCCCATGACAAAGATCCTGGACTCCGGAACCTGATAAGGAAGCTCCAGATCACATTCTCCAAAAGCCTTATCCTTCACATAAGGCTCACCCAGCTTTTCTCCGTTGACATATACCGTTCCGTCCTCATCCAGATCCACCCAGTCCCCGGAGCCTGCAATCACGCGCTTGATCAGGATCTTATTATTATAATAAAATGCCACGATATCTCCGGTTTCATACGTTTTACTCTTGATGGATACCACGATATCCCCTTCCTCCAGAGTCGGAGTCATGGAACTGCCATAGATCTGAAGAACCGGAAGCCATAAGGTCGCCACAAGAACAGCCACGGCTGCCACCGTGATTAATATGTATATCGTGCTCCGAAATACTGTCCAGTATCGATTTTTATACTTTTCACGCTTTAATTCCGATTCCAGTTCTGCTACATTCGGAATCGGAGGAGTCTTTTTTTCCTTCATGATCATACACTTCTTTCCGAAAGAATCTCCATTCATTCTACCGTAAATCTGCCGTTTTTTCAATCACCGATATATTTTCTGTAGATACTCTGCACATCGTATTCCGGCGCAAATTCCCCGGCCGCTTCGTGTATCTTTCGAATCACATCCAGCGGTTCCTCCAGAAGTTCAGCCGTCTGCTCTGCGGTATCCCCTTTTCTTAATCTCCTGACCACAAGTTCAATTATCTTTAACAACTCTCCCTTATCACAGCCTAGCCTCTCTCCTTCTATGCGGCCCAGCCTTTCTCCTTCCATACGGCCCAGCCTCTCTCCTTCTTCAAAAGCTTCCTCCCTCTGCACTTCTATATCCATTTCGTAATCATATTCCGCTACCAGCATATTTACTACCTCGCTTCCCCTCTTTGTCAGATAGTCTGCAAGTATCCCCTGTCGAATGCATTCTTTGATTGCATGTTCGTATGCATCTTCGTCCCCCTCATCCTGATACTTCCGGATCGTATCAATAAACTGACCATACTCTTTCAGGATCGGGCACTTTTCCAGCACCTCATGTCCGGCATCCGGATTAATATTGATTACCTTCACCTGAAGTTCCAGCATCGGATCATCATCCTGAACTTCATATGCGTCAGATAATTTCAGGATCTTTTCTTTTTCCATCGGTGCCTTTCCATTATAAAAAGTATAGAACTCCGGTTTGGGAAGCTTCACAATCTCCCGCTTATACCGCTTCTTTACCGGAACCAGCTGCTCATATGCCCTGCCGGTATACATCAGATTGCGAAGTGGCATATTTTTATTGATCGTTGACTGATGCTCTCCCAGAACCAGCACTTTTCCTCCCGCACCGAAAGAAAAATCATTTTTAAAGTTCATATACAACACGTTATCCACCCGGATCTTCTGAATCTCTGTTCCTTCCGGCAACGGTTCCTCATGCAACGCATTGTACAACATACGATCATTGTCTTCTGCAGACTCATCTTCGTAGAACAAATCCACCAACACACTATTTTTCACCTGTCGGTTCTCTTTCGCCATAGAATCTCCTTTCCGTTTCATACGGAACAGATTCCCTGCATATCGCCCGCAGAGCGTATACTTAACTTTAGTATAAGCGAAATATTTCTTTTCTTCAAGGCCGTCCGTGTAAAACTTCACTTTTAAATTATCCTGCATCACTTATCATGAATTTCCGAGAGATCATTCTCGCTGACAGCCATCCGGCTGTTTTGAAATACTGGAACTGTCAGATCCAGTTCCGATAGATACAGATATGATTATCTGTAAGTGAAGTTATTTTAACACAGGAATAAAAATCATGCAACCCCTTTCTTCATACTACTCCGGATTCTGCAGCTTCCGAAGCAGCCGCAGCGCCATACGTGTGTACTTATCATCTTCTCCCAGCAGTTTCTCCCACGTCCGGTACGCCTTCTGCGCGTAATCGATCACCTCATCCAGATCCTCCCCGATGTCCACGCCCAGGATGGATCGGTCCTCCGCAACCGCATAATAAGACTGGGCCGTATCGACATGGTCGTCCTTTAGCTTTTTCCTCCGGATGTCCAGCGCCTTACGGTCATATTCCAGCGCATGCTCAAAATCATATTTATTTGCATAGAGATTGGCTTTGTTCTGATACAAAGTAGCAGTGTAAATGTGATCTTCCCCGAATACCCGATAGAAGTCCTCTTCCCGCTCTGCCAATAACCGCTCAGCCAGCCGATACTGCTGCATTTCCATCCAGACACTGATCTTATTAAACTCAATCACCAGCCGGTCTTGCTCCGTGATCACTTCATTTTTAATCTTCAAAGCCCAATCAAAAGTCTCAATCGCCTCTCTGTACCGCCTGCTTTTTGCAAGCAGCGTTCCATATAGCCGATATGCCAAGAAATAATGCTTATGATTCTCATCCTTCCACAATACTTTCGTCACTTTCAGCAGGATCTCACACCAGACAATCGCCTCCCGGTACTGCTGCATGGCCTCCAGCACAAGAGCCTTATTGTACAGTGATTCTTCCGTATATGGATGACAGACACCATAGTTCTCCAGATTCAGTTCCAGATCCAGATCCGCGTAACTGATCGCCTTATCAAACATACAGTAATTCTTACATGCCACAACGAGTACGGTCATTACTGTCTGCATCGCTTCCTGCTCCTTCGGCGGAAAATGTCTGACCAGCGAGTCCACCAGCCGGATCCTGCCGCAGACAGTCTCATAATCCAGACTTTCATCAAAAAAAGCTTCCTCATCATCCAATATATGCCAGATCAACGCATGCACATCCTCAAATGCAGGCTTGTCCTGCAGCAGTATGGCCTCCCGGACAACCGGATGCATCTCGTATCCGGTACTGACCTTTGCAATCCATCCCCGCTTACACAGATTCCGAAACTCCGGTTTCAGCGCGTCTTCCTGCGCATGCTCCCCGGCAATCCATCTCCGGAAAGCATACGGCAGCACTTCCTCCGGCGCAACCGCAAAATTCTTCAGAATATAAGTCTCCGTCTCCGACAGTTTCTGCATGTAATAGAGGTGGATCAGATGCCTTGCAATCGTATCTTCTTCTGTATCATGTGATGTCGCGATCGTATCGGCCGATGTCTCATACCCCTGATCCAAAACACTGTGAAGATATTCCTCCAGCGGACACTCCGCCCAGCGCGCCGTCTTTGCCGCCATCTCTATCATCAGAGTATGACACTGCATTTTCCTCAAAAACTTCCTGACCACGACTTCGGCTTTCGCATCTCTTGCCCCATAATATCTCCAGAACAATTCACACGCATGATCTTCCGACAGAGCCGGAACTTCATAAGAATAAAACATGTCCGGAATGTCATTTCGTCTGGTCGTAACAATAAAGCGAACCGTTCCATCCAGCTCCCGGAAATACGGATCCTGAAACAGTCTTTCATCGGCATTATCCACAAAGAACAGAACATGTCCCCGGTGTCTTAGAAGAAATACCTCCATCTCTTCCTGCCCTTTCTGAATCGCATCCGCCACTCCGGCGAAAATGATATCCTTCTTCAGATTTCCGCTATACTCCAGCCACGCCAGATAATCGTCCGACTCTTCCATCCGGCAAAACAGATCTCTTGCCACCGTCGTCTTCCCGATTCCACCAATGCCCCAGATCGCCAGATCCTCATATCGTCCCGCCAGATCCACGAGTTCTTCCAGCATCTGCTCCCGGTATGCATATGCAGCCGGAACCTTCGGCGGAGCAGCCGTCAGTAATCGGCAGACCTCCACATCCTTCGACGGATGATCCGCAACCTTCTGTTCCACCTCCCGGATCATCTGCTGAGTCCTCTCACCCTGCTTCCACAGAACCGTTTCTCCCACTGACATCTGACTTCTGATATATTGATTCAGATCCGCGAAAATGTCATCTATGACCTTTCCCAGTTCCTTTCGTTCCAGATAACGGCATCCGATGTCCTTATAAAACTCCCCTTTATATAATTCAATCTGCTCCCTTGAAAATATCTCCGGTCTTCCCGTTTCCAAAAGAGCAGACTTAAATGCATCCAGCTGCGCCTGAAGCAGCGGATCCTCCGTCTGGTATGTATTCAGATCAAATTCTTTCTTTTTAAATCTTCGTCGGGCAGCGCCAAACCACCCCCTGGCAGCCTCCTCGATTGTGACAACCGAAGACAAGAGGCCAAGCATGGTATTCACATCCAACACCGTTTTTGCCACTTTCCTTCCTATCATATCATTCCCCTGATTCATCTATCACTACATTCATAAGCCGAAGCCCTGTCTCCGCCCTATGTACCTTTCTCACCGCGTGCTCTCATGGCATCCGTGATCTGATAGATCGCCTCCCAGTATACAGGAGGCGCTGTAACATTTCCGTACTCATCTACCTCCGCCAGATGATCATACCCTCCCGTATGGGAAAATGATTCCTACGCAGTATCTTTATATTTCAATTATATAATCCCGCACCACATCCATGATGAAGTCTGCGCTTGCCGGAGTATAATTTGGAGACTGCGCCATTACCACAAAATCAAAATCACCCTTATAATGAACTGATTCATACGTAGGAAAAATCGTAAACGGAACTTCCGGCTCCCGAATACTGTGTTCCAAGAATTCATCATAACCCTTTCTCTCCTGTGGACAATAAAACGGAAATTCCATATCCGGGTTGTATAAGAGCTGAATGGTATTCTCTACACATGAATCAGCCCCATAATTTTCCTTAAGATCTTTCAGGATTCCCCAACAAAAGTCATCATGCTCTTTGTATGGATTGGCACAGTATGTCAGTCTGGAAATCATGCGATACGCAATGCAAAGAGAAGATAATCTCCGATTCCTTCTTTTTTGACTTTTCCTTCAGAATCCAGATAACCGCAATGTAACGGACGCTCTTTTACTTCCCATTGAAGCATGTTTTGTAAGCGCCTAATCTCAGTACGCTAGATAAAAAATAACATCCAGATGCTAGTCTGATCTGGATGCAAGCATTTTACTTTATTTTATTTTTACAGGTATTGATAACCTCCTGGTTCCATGGGGCTAAT
>NZ_JAFBIZ010000112.1 GCF_021531995.1 Faecalicatena contorta | reverse complement strand
AGTTAAAATACAAGAAAAAAACCTTTAAAAGTCCGGCCTGACATCCCGTTGCATAAAGATGCAAAAGTACCCCGGAACATCGGCGCATATCGCAAAAAAGTCGGATAAATATGCAAAGAGCCGGGGTTTGGCTGACCGCCATCCCCGGCTCTTCATGTTTTTTTATCCTCACTCAAATCCGTATAATTACCCACTCGCATCGTGAACAACTTTCAAGAATTTTCAGGCATAAAAATTATCGAACCTCCACCAGCTCAATCTGGAAATTCAATTCTTTCCCTGCCATTTCCGGATTCGCATCCAATGTAATTGTCCTCTCATCTTTCGCCACAACTTTCACCGGGAACGGCTGACCATACTGGTCGGCAAGATAGACCTGCTGACCGGCGCTCAGTTCTTCAGAACCCGGAAGCTGTGCGATTTCAACAGTAAAGATTGCATTCGGATCCGGCATCCCATATGCTTCCTCCGGCATCAAATGGACATTCACGATCTGTCCAACTTCCATATCTGCCACTGCTGCGTCATATCCCGGAATCATCTGACCGGCACCGCAGAGAAATTCCAGCGGTTCACCGCGATCATAAGAAGAGTCAAACTGCGTTCCATCATTGAACGTTCCTCTGTAATGTGTGCGGCAGATTTTCCCCACATTGCGTCCGATTAACTGCGTGTGCGCTCCGCATCCACCACATCCGCCGCAGGAATGTCCTTCATCTCCACAGCTGTGACCTTCCTCATGATGATGATCACAATTCACACCTGTAGAAAGCAGCTCTCCCTTAAGGTAAGCCTCTACCACCTGATCCACATCTCCCTGTGCTCCGGAACACAATTCCACACCAGCTTCCTGGAGTGCTGCCTGTGCGCCACCGCCGATTCCTCCGCAGATCAACACATCCACCGCCTGTTCTGCCAGCAGACCGGCAAGAGCACCATGTCCTACTCCGTTAGAAGCAATCACTTCACTGGATACAATCTTTTCATCTTCAACTTCATACACTTTAAAAGACTCTGTTCTTCCAAAATGCTGAAATACTGTTCCATTATCATATGTTACCGCTATCTTCATTTCTTAAATTCTCCTTTTCTTGTGGTTCACTAAGTATAGCACAAATATATATTACTGTCGATGCGCTTTGATGGGGCAATCATTTTCTCAGTCTCGCATTTCTTGATGGTATCTTTTTCAGTTCTTTTCATGGAGCATTTCCACTTTCCCATATTTGATGGTAATTTTTAATCGTGTTTTCATGTACATTATCTCTATTCTTCTCTATGATGGTAAAGCAAATTGATTTTTTCATGTACATTATCCTTATTTCTCTACATGATGGAAAAGCAAGCTGGATTTGTCATGTAAATTATCTTTATCCCTTCCTGTGATGGAAAAGCAAGCTGGACTTCTGCTTTTACTGCTTTTATTTTTCACTTTTTTGGATTCCCAACAGCAACTTTTCAAACACAGTGCATATAGATTACTCTCCCTTTGTATACAGCCATCGTTTCTTTAATCCAAACAGCACTTTCGTAATTCTACACAAAAATGACCTCCGATGAAGCAATGGAGGTCATTTTAATATCACCTATTTAATTTTTCATATCAGCAACAAGATTATCCATATATGTCTGAACTGCTAAAACATCTTTATCAATCTGTTGGCGCACTTCATCCAAACCACCTGTGAATTTCTTAACGCCGCGAATATATTTATGCACTTCCAGTGTAATACGTTTTCCGTAAATATCACGGGAAAAATTAAGCAGCCATGTTTCTATCGTCGCTATCGGAATGTCATCATCCGACGGGCGAAAACCAATACTGGTCATTCCACGGAAGAAGGTTCCATCCATATTGGACAATGATGCATATACCCCATGCGGTGGGAATAGTTTGTTCTCAGCCACACCCAGATTTGCCGTCGGCATACCATGTTTTCGTCCTGCTGCTTTTCCATGTACCACAGTTCCCTGCATAATGTAGATATGTCCAAGCAGTTCTTTCATTTTTTCAAAATCACCATCATTAATTGCCTGCTTAATACCATCTGTTGATACTGCTGTTCCCTCATAACTTACTACCGGAACAATCTCCACGTCAAAGCTAAGCTCTTTTCCGAGTTCTGACAGATATGCTGCACCTTTTTTATCAGAGCCAAAACATACATTTTCTCCAACAACAACGCTCTTCATCTGTAATTTGCTGATGAGAATCTTACGAATGAATTCTTCTGCTGTCATTGCATCAACTTTCGCCTGACTGATGGATACCATAACTCCGATCTTTTTATCCTGCAAAAAGTATTCTTTTTCACATTCTGTATATATTACAGGATTGACATCATCTGAGAAACTCACAACAACCGGAGTCTGTCCTTCATAACCAACAAGTTTTTTAAGTACCGCCTGATGTCCTCTGTGCATACCATCAAAAGCACCGAATGCTATACGGGTTGCACCCGGTACAACACCACTAAGATCATATACATGCTTCATTTTCGTATCTCCTATATTTCTTTACTCCACTACAAATTAATCCGCTTTCTTTTTTTTCGTGTAGTACATCATGACAACTCCGCCGATTGCATAAAGTGCAATTGTAAAGATCCACATCATACCATTTCCACCACCAATAATCTTCGGAATATATGTAGAAACAATTGCAATTACTGCAATGATGGAAACTACATTTCCACCCGGTGCTCTAAAGTTACCTTCTACATAAGCAACCTTCTTACGTGCAAATACAGCTGAAATAATGACAAGTGAAATGTTAACCGCCGCAAACAAAGATCCTAAGTTAACAAGGATTTCTGTCTGGCTTGGAAAACAGCTGAGAATTGCACTGACAACTGCCACTACTACTATTGTTGCAACCGGAGCACCATGTTTATTCTCCTTTTTGAGAGCTGATGGAAGCATGTCATCATCTGCCATCGCTTTCATTGCATCAGCTGTTAATTTTTCCACTACCAGCATCGTTGTAAGCAATGCCAGAACAGCCGCAATTGAAATAACTTTACTTAACCACGGAACATCACTCATGGATGTAAATGCAGCAGCAAACATCGGTATGAAACGCATTCCTGGATTATCAATCAGGAATTGTGTATCAACATGCCCCATCGTAGCAACAATCATAAGCATGTATAGGCAAACAACCAGTCCAAGAGCAATCATCAATGATTTCGGTACTGTTTTGTTTGGTTCATGTACCTGACTTACCATAAATGCAATCGCAACGATGGAACCATAACCAGTCATCGCATTCGGAATTGCCTCTATCCATCCTGTTTTTCCCATTGCGCCATCAAAGAAATTTGCAAAATTTGCCCAGTCAAAATTCGGATGTGAAAATGCTACACACACGTATATCAACATGCAGACGATCAGAGAAATAACAAGAATATTATTGATCTTACCGGCCATTGTAATTTTATTCATATTCATCCATGACACAAAGATTACCGCTGCAATCGCAAGAATAATCTGCATCTTTGAGAATACCTGCCAGCTTACTCCGAGATATGTACCTACATAAATCGCAGCAAATGCTACTGCAATAGAGTTAGATACCAGATATCCCCATGCTGCAATAAATCCCCACTTTGGTCCAATCGCACGTGCAGGGAATACAAATACACCACCTGACTTTGGATAGCGGATAGAAAGTTCCGCTGCCTGCAGACCATAAAGACCACAGATAATGGCTGCACCCAGCCATGAAAAGATCGCAGCCGGTCCAGCATAATACATGGTCATACCTGAAAGTGAAAAAATGGAACTGCCGATACATCCACCGGCGAGCATTGCTACACACGCACCTAATCTTAATTTATTATTATCATCAGACATATTCTCATCCTCCAATATCTAAAAACAATTTTATGTTTCAACCTAATTTGTAATAATTATACGGAATGTTCCAGGAACAATCGCTGCTTCAAAAGCCTTCTGCGCTTCCTCAAACGGGAATGTCTTTTCAATCATTGGCTTACAGTCAACGATTCCGCCATTCAAAAGACGGTTTGCAACAAAGAAATCTTCTCCATTCGGACTGATTGATCCTGTAAGAATGGTTTCTGTTCCATGTAACATCTGTGGACTTACCGGAGTCGGTGCATCCGGATGCATAGAGCTGTACTGAATCATACGTCCTGCTTTTCCGGCCATGGCAATTGCCTGTCCTACGACAGCAGGAATTGCGGTTGTATTAAACACTACATCTGCTCCACGTCCTTCCGTCACAGACTTTACAAATTCAACTGGATCTGTCTCCATTGGATTGAAGACAATATCAGCTCCAAGCTGTTTTGCCAGTTCTGCACGTTTCGGATCCACTTCACTTAAAATAACGCGGGCACCTTTACACTTTGCAAGCATAACGTGATACTGTCCCATAATACCTCCGCCAATGATCACTACATCCTCTCCAAGCTGGATATTGGCACGTCCCACAGAATGCACAACACACGCCAGAGGCTCTGTGAGAGCGGCTTCCTCATAAGAAAGACTATCTGCAATTTTAAACAGAGAAGCTGAATCTGCAATAATGTAATCACAAAGGCCCCCCGGTCCAACCAGCAATCCTTCACGGGTAGGTTTCTTCTGTGCACGTTCGCACATATTGGCATGTCCGGTTCTGCAATAGTAGCATTCTCCGCAATTATAAAGAAGACGAACGGCAACTCTGTCTCCCAAAGCCCACTTTTTCGCATTCACACCAGGTCCCAAAGCCGCAATCTCACCTGCCACTTCGTGTCCTCCGGTACATGGAAGAGGCATTTTTACCTCTCCCTGGAAGATGCGCTGTTCCAGAGTACAAAGCGCAACTGCATGTACCTTAATCAATACTTCCCCCTGACGCAGATCCGGAGTTGTTAATTCTATGATATCTGTCTGCTTTTCTCCGGTCACTGCAACTGTTCTAATGTTAATTGACATTTCTCTCACCTCATCCTATTTATTTAAAATCTTCATTGCCTCTTCTACAGATGCATCTTCATGAATAATTGCTGCAATCGCCGCACAAACCTGTGCCACGTTTTCATGACGAACAATATTACGTCCCATAATAACACCCTTCGCACCGTTGTCGATCGCACCACGGATATTGGCAAATATTTCTTCTTCTCCCTTTGCTTTTGCTCCGCCAAGTACCAGAATCGGTGCATAGCAGTTTTCTACAACCTTTCGGAATTCTTCTCCTCCTATATATTCAGATTTGATGAAATCTGCTCCGAGATCAACGGATTGACGACATGCAAAACTCATCAGATCGATCGCACGTGTGTCAATTCCTTCCGGCCGCTCAAATCCATATGGAAGAGCTTCTGAACATACCGGAAGCTGATATTTTTCACAGTCAGCAGCAAGCTTTGCAAGATATTTTAAAGAATGCTCATTGGTCTGTGCTCCCGGAAGTCCCATACAGAGAACTGCATCTGCTCCAACACGAATTGCATCCTCTGCGGAATAAAGCAGATCTAATGGATTCATCGGTTTACGAATCATGGATGCGCCGCCATCTGCACGCATGATAATACCTGCATTTCCGAAATCAGACTGAAAATGCTTGATAATTCCATAAGTTGTCAGGAAAGCATCCACACCTCCTGCAACACACTCTCGGATAATATGTCCCGGATCTTTCAGGTCTGGGGAATACATCTGTGCTGAGTGATCCATTGCGAGAACAAATGATTTCCCGTCTTTCTTAAAAATATTGTTCATTCTACGTTTCATAAATAATCATATCCTTTCTTTTCATTCATAATATTTCATCTACTTAGTAAGCAACACATGTCATATTGCTGTAAGCACACTGGTTACCGCCCATATACATATGAGTGCAGGTTCCAATCGTAACTTCTTCTGTTGCCGGAGGGAACCAGCCACCGGATTCTTTATTCAGGCGGAACGAATCTCCTCCAACTGCACGCTCCACTTTCGGTAACGTAATCGATCTTTCGATAGATCCTCCCGAGCAAACTGCATCTGCTTCCGGTACATCATCTACTAAAAGCAATCCTTCCGTACCGTCTTTTCCACCGAACTCAAAGGTCAGAGTAGAGGCTTTAATTCCATGTTTTTCTGCCGTCTGAATGGTTAACATTCCGTCGATACATGCATTGCCTCCACCGGTCCATACCATAACAAGCCCTTTTGCATCCAGCATCTGTGCCAGCTTTACATTCTGACTTGCAGAACGCTGTTTGTGCCAGTTGCTCGGCTCATGACTCCGGGAGAAGATTACTCCCTTAAAGTTAATATCCTTTCCATGACGACGATAAAGCTCCAGTAATACCGGATGGTTCACATGACAATAGGTTGGTACTTTAAAAGAAGGCCATACATAATTACCGCTAACAACACATCCATCCAGCATTTCATTCGGATGAAGTATGGTAGGAACCAGATTATCAATCGGAAGACCGTACAGCATCGTATTGGCATATGGGCCCTGATTCTGGCACTGCCATACCATTACAACTCCTGGAAGCTCCGGATGCTCTTCTTCCGTTGAAAACACTTCTCTTCTGTCCGGTTCCTGTCCACGAGTAAGATCTGCCAGATAAGTAGATATACGGATTGCAATCAAACGGATTGCATCGTCATACTCAATGGATGAAAATCCTTCTCCCAGTTCATACACAACAACAAGATTGTGCATTTTTGAGAAAGGTGTATAGCCAGCCGCAAATCCGGACAATTCAATAATCGCATCACGTGGATATAACAGACCACTGGATGCATTGGAAGAATCCCATGGCAATGCTGCACTTTCAATAATAGAAAAACCGCTGTAGAGATTCGTTACCCCGCGTCCGACTGTATAGGAAGTAGAAAAGAATCCCGGATACTGCTGCCCTTCTCCTTCCACTTTTACCATCGGCTGAAGTGTATCTAAAACGTGAATAATTCTCGCGTTTTCTCCGGGCTTGGTAATTTCCAGATGAAATCCTGTAACCGCTTTAAATAAGTCTTTTGTCAGATCTGTCAACTCCCGTTCATTTACCGTGAGAACGCCATTCACAAAAGTACATTTATCCCCAAATTTAACATCTTTCACCTCATAATACTGACGTGTTAATTTCATATCGATCATTTTTCTCTCGCCCCTTCCTTTAACCTTCTTTAGCTTCATCAACCGTGAAGATTGTCGGTTTTTCAACTTCCATCTGTAAAACTTCCAATGCTTTATCAATAATCTTACGACGATATACTTTTTCACGATCAATTGGCAGTTCAGGATTTCCTGTCGGAGAAGTGAAATCACCACCAAATACAATTCGGTTGGATCCTACACTTTCTGCAATAGAGAGGAATGCATTAATATGAACGTTCGGAATGCCGACACGGTCCATTTCCTTCGCTATCGTTGCACCGCAACGTGTACAGGTGCCTCAGGTAGAAGTAAGAATTGCAGCATCTACTCCTGCCTCTTTCAGTTTCTTTGCCCAGTCCGCGCCCATCTGCTTTCCGCTCGCAACATTGGTTCCTACTCCGCAGGTAGAACCAAAATACGGATAAAGATCACCAATCACGCCTTCTTTCAGGCAGTCCCGGATCGCATCCAGCGGTATCAGTCGATGCGGATCTTCACTGGCAAACGTTGTATCATAACCACCATGGATGGATTCGTATACACCCTTTTCCAGAGTATCTTTGCCTGTCATATCATACATACCGTAGCTGACTGCAAATGCCTGCTTTATCTTATCCGGATTTCCAACCGGGACAAGACCTCCGGTCGTAAACAGTGCGATCTTTGCTTTACTCATATCCTTTACCGGCGGCGCCGGTGGAACCTGTTCAAATCCTCGATGCGGAACTTCTGTAACATATGGTCTGTTATAAAGTTTGTTCACAACCATATCTACGACACGCTCTGCACCCGATTTTTCAACATATTCATTGTTTCGGTGTCCTGTCGGCAGATAGCCTTCCTCACAGGCTGGTCCGATCGGTTCTCTTTTTGCAAGCTTCAATGCCAGAGTAGCCAATTTGGGCAGCGTCTTTCTCATTCCAGAAGCTGTCTCTGTACTTCCAACAATATAATTATCTTTTACATACATCCCAATTGCCGGGTTCTCCCACCACATAGCTGTCACACTCGGAATATTCAATTCGGAACGTACATAATCACAGACCTTTGCACATGCAACTCCATAGCGTCCTGCATTAAATGCAGGTCCGGCGATAAATACATCCGGTTTTTCTTCTTCAATCACTTTCTTAATCTGCGACTTTACCAGATCCCAGTTTTCATCTGTATTCACATAATTATCGCCACAGTAGATGACCTTACTGATCGTCATCTCTCCTTGAAAGAGCGGCTCAAGTCCTGCAGCAGGTCCCTTCTTTTCATCCAGACTTCCAAATTCTGCGGTTGCCATGGCCTCTCCGCCAATCCCTGCGTAAAACTGGTTAATATAATGTACTGCTTTTAAACTCATTGCTATATTCCCTTCTTTCCAAGCGTTTTTAAAGCGGTGGAACCGTATCCTCAACAGTCTCGATAAACACTGTTTTTGAAATCATATATTTTGTCATTCCGGCAACACCAATGCCACTTTCTTTCCATCCTGTACCTGGAGACTCTATCATTCCCTTGGAGAAATAATTATTTACATATATCTGTCCGCTTTTAATTCCTTCAGCCACACGGATGCCTCGCTTCAAATTCTTTGTAAACACTGCACCTGCCAGTCCGTATACGGTATTATTTGCCAGTTCAATCGCTTCTTCTTCTGTATCAAAAGGTGTGACACAACCTACCGGTCCAAAGATCTCTTCCTGATAAATAGTCATCTCCGGTGTCACATCGGCAAAAATTGTAACCGGAACAAAGTTCCCTTTTGCCAGAACACCCTCTGTATATCTTTCGCCACCGCATACAAGACGTGCACCTTCCGCTTTTCCCTTTTCGATATAATCCCACACAGTTTCTGCATGTGCTTTTGAAATCAGTGGGTCAAGATTGGAGTTCGGATCAAATGTATCTCCCGGAACATATTTCTCTGCTGCAAAATTCTTCATTTCCTGAATGAACTCTTCATAAATACTTCTCTGTACCAGAATACGTGTTCCTGAAACACATATCTGTCCTGAATGATTGGTAAATCCCCATACAGCCCATTTTGCAGCGTTTTTCACATCCACATCTTCAAAAAAGATGTTCGGGCTTTTCCCACCAAGTTCCAGTGCGATATCTTTCACACGTTCTGCTGAATTTCGAATGACTTCCCGACCGGTAGACGTTCCTCCTGTCATTGCCACCATATCTACATCCGGATGCTTTGTAAGGTAAGCTCCAACGGAACTTCCGGACCCGGTTACAACATTAAACACTCCTGCCGGAAGTCCTGCCTCCTCATAAACGCCGGCTAACTGAAGTAAGGAAATAACTCCCCATGATGGCGGTTTGATCACACAGGTGTTACCTGCTGCCAGAATCGCATTGATCTTCTGGCATCCCATAAGATACGGTCCGTTCCACGGAAGAATCTCTGCCACAACTCCTACCGGATTCCATGTTACATAGTTAAGTGTTCCATAATCCGAAGGAACGACCTTTCCTTCAATATCCCGTGCCTTTCCGGAAAAAAAATGAAAGGAATCTACAGCCATAGGAACACAGTAGTAACGTGCAGATCCATAGTGATATCCACACTCCAGTGCCTCCAGGGTAGCGAACTCATCTGCGCGACGTTCCATAATCTGTGCTGCCTTCAGTAATATCTTTGAACGTTCACGAGCTGCCATACGTCCCCACGGGCCTTCATCAAAAGCCTTGCGGGCAGCTTGAACTGCTTTTTCTGCATCATCTACATCTCCGTAATAAGCTTTTGCAAACACTTCATTCGTTGCAGGATTCACACAATCTTGTGTTTTTCCTGATACTGAAGCAGTATACTCGCCATTGATATAGAGCTTATACGGTTCTGCGCTTACATAATCCATCAGATTCATACGTTTCTCTCCTTTTTATTTTATATGTTACATTTGTAATGTGCATATACCATTTGTAATGTTTATTTTATTTTATATAGATTGTACAACTTTGTCAATAGGTATTTTCTATATATCATCACTTCATATAAAT
>NZ_JAFBIZ010000111.1 GCF_021531995.1 Faecalicatena contorta | reverse complement strand
TCAAAAGATTTTCGCCCAATGAAATAATATACCAAATATTTTTATTTTGCAGTCGTTATACGTTAATCTCAGCCTTCACGCCAAGAACTTCTTTATTCGCTTCCAAAACCGGATTTACGACATTTTTCAGATATGCCTCTACCTGAAGCGGTGCCCGCCCGACATATTTTGACGGATCCATCGTTTTCTTAAGTTCATCAATTGACAGATTAAATGCCGGATCTTCCGCAATCAATTCAAGCAGATTATTGTCAAGACCCTTTTCCTTTACATTACGTCCTGCTTCCATGGAAAGTTCCCTGATCCTCTCGTGGAGTTCCTGTCTGTCTCCGCCAGCCTTCACGGCATCCATCATAATATTCTCCGTTGCCATGAACGGAAGCTCTGACATGAGACGCTTTTCAATTACCTTTGGATATACTACCAGTCCATCCACAACATTCAGGCACAGATCCAGAATACCGTCGATGGCCAGAAATCCTTCCGGTACGCTAAGACGCTTATTTGCCGAATCATCCAGAGTTCTTTCAAACCACTGTGTTGCAGATGTGATCGCCGGATTCAACGCATCAATCATTACATATCTGGACAGAGAAGCAATACGTTCACTTCTCATCGGATTTCTCTTGTATGCCATAGCAGAAGATCCGATCTGCGTTTTTTCAAACGGCTCCTCTACTTCTTTCAGATGCTGAAGGAGACGAATATCATTGGAGAACTTGTGTGCACTTGCCGCAATTCCTGCGAGTACATTCAGTACCCTGGTATCCACTTTGCGGGAATATGTCTGCCCTGATACCGGATAGCACATCTCAAATCCCATCTTCTTTGCGATCATTGGATCAATCTTATCAATCGTCTCCTGGTCACCGTCAAACAATTCCAGAAAACTTGCCTGCGTACCGGTCGTTCCTTTGGAACCCAGCAGCTTCAGACTGCCTTTTACATAGTCAAGATCTTCCAGATCCATCATAAACTCCTGCATCCACAGTGTCGCACGCTTTCCGACTGTTGTTGGCTGTGCAGGCTGAAAATGTGTAAATGCGAGTGTTGGCAATTCTTTATACTCATCTGCAAATTTTGCAAGTTCTGCAATGACATTCACCAGTTTTGTTCTGACAATCTCAAGAGCTTCCGACATCAGAATCATATCCGTATTGTCTCCTACATAACAGGATGTTGCCCCAAGATGGATAATTCCCTTTGCCTTCGGACACTGCTGACCGTAAGCATATACATGGGACATTACATCATGACGAACTACCTTTTCTCTCTCTTTTGCCACCTCAAAGTTAATATCATCTGCATACTCTTTTAATTCTGCAATCTGTTCATCCGTGATCGGAAGTCCAAGCTCTTTCTCGGTTTCAGCAAGCGCAATCCATAATTTTCTCCATGTACGGAACTTCTTTTCCGGCGAAAAGATGTACTGCATCTCCTTACTTGCATATCGTTCAGAAAGTGGACTTGTGTACTTATCGTTACTCATATTCTTCTCCTTATCATCACATTTTACTCAAAAGCCAGTGAGATATCTTTTCCCGGGACTTCCATCGGATAATTACCTGTGAAACACGCATCACAATATCCCAGATCTCCCACCATGTCTTTCAGTTTTTCGATCTCCATATACCCCAGGGAATCTGCACCGATCATCTCGCGAATCTCTTCTGTTGTATGAGAGTGGGCAATCAGCTGTTCGTTTGACGGCACATCTGTTCCAAAATAGCACGGATACAGGAACGGAGGTGAACTGATTCTTACATGCACCTCTTTTGCACCGGCTTTTTTCAACATCTTAATGATGTTAGCGCAGGTCGTACCACGTACAATCGAATCATCTACCATAACGATACGCTTACCCCTGACTACTTCTTCAATAACATTCAGCTTAATCTTGACACTGCTTTCTCTCTGACTCTGTTTCGGCTTAATAAAGGTTCTTCCTACATAGCTGTTCTTGTGAAATGCCATTCCGTACGGAATACCGGATTTTTCAGAATACCCTTTTGCCGCCACCAGACCGGAATCCGGAACCCCCACAACAAGATCCGCCTCCACCGGATAAGACTCCGCGAGAGCATTACCTGCAAGAATTCTGGAATGGTACACGTTGACATTGTCGATCGTACTGTCGGTTCTTGCAAAATAAATGTACTCAAAGATACATCTTGCCTGTCTCTTGGGACTGATCGCCATCGACATATCCGACTTGATTCCATGCTTGGTAAAGCTTACAATCTCGCCCGGTTCCACATCGCGCACAAATTCTCCGCCAACAGCAGCAATTGCACAGCTTTCTGAGGCCAGGAAATAAGTATTATCCCTCTTTCCGATGCACAAAGGCTTAAGTCCGAACGGATCCCTTGCTCCAATCATCTTTCTCGGTGATGTGACAACCAGTGCATAGGCACCTTTGATCTTTTTCATAGCGTTCTTCACAGCATCTTCCGCCTTTTTTACATTCAGACGTTCTCTTGCAATGTGATATGCAATCACTTCAGAATCAATCGTTGTCTGGAAAATCGCCCCAGTATATTCCAGTTCATGACGAAGCTCAATTGCATTTGTAAGATTACCATTATGCGCGATCGCAAGTACACCTTTCACATAATTGATCACCAGCGGCATTGCATTTTCCGCTCTGGAACCTCCGGCAGTCGAATAACGCACATGACCTACTCCGAGATTTCCCTTCAGATTCTGGAGAGATTCTTCATTAAAAACTTCATTTACCAGTCCGAGCCCCTTCTTGGAATGGATCTTTCTCTCTCCATAAGTGTCTGTCACAGCAATTCCACAGCTTTCCTGTCCTCTGTGCTGTAACGCAAAAAGCCCATAATATATAGAAGGTGCAACATCACCTCCGTCCATATCATAGGCGCCAAATACTCCGCATTCCTCTCCCATACCTGTTGTTATCTTTTCAAACTCACTCATAAATGCAGACTCCTTCTTTTTTCAGTATCCGAAAATGTATCAGATATGAAAATGTTTTCCGTCTTATGACGGCAAACTTCTTCCGATAACAGTATAATACAAGGCAGAAGGAAAAGCAATATTCCCTTCCGCCTTGTATTTATCCTGATACATTATTTTTCGCAAATTCATTTATTAGTATTTCTAATAAATGTAGTCTATTAATTAGTCATTGAATTTTCCAAGAAATTCTTTCATTCTTGTGTTAGAAGAGCCAAACACATCTTCCGGTGTCCCCTGGACAGCAATATATCCATTATCCATAAAGATAATATGATCCGATACATTTTTCGCAAAATTCATCTCATGTGTAACGATCACCATCGTCATATGTTCCATCGCAAGCTCACGGATTACTTTCAGAATCTCACCTGTCAGTTCCGGATCCAAAGCAGAAGTAGGCTCATCAAAAAACAGGATATCCGGCTTCAACGCAAGTGCTCTCGCAATAGATACTCTCTGCTGCTGACCACCGGACAACTGGTATGGATACGCATTCTCCTTATCTTCCAGTCCCATTTTTCGAAGCAGCTCTCTTGCTTCCCGGTATACATCTTCTCTGGACCGCTTCTGTACTTTTATTGGTGCATCTGTAATATTTTTCATAACCGAATAATGCGGAAAAAGATTAAAATTCTGAAACACCAATCCATAAGTTCCTTCGTATTTTATCTCGCCTCCATCTGCAGTTTCAAGTCCTGTAGCACAGCGAAGGAGCGTGGATTTGCCCGAACCGGACGGCCCGATAATTCCAAGCACCTCTCCTTTTTCTACCGTAAGGGAAATGTCTTTTAACACTTCCACTCCATGAAAGCTTTTCTTGATATTCTTCATCTCTAACAGACTCATGACCATTCCTCCTAACGATAGTAATCCAGTTTCTTTTCCAGTGTTTCCATCGCAATGGCAACGACCAGATTCAACACATAATAAAAAATGCCAGCTGCAATATAAGGAACCATCGAAGTCTGAGCCGCTGCAATCTGTTTTGCCATTGTAAACATTTCAGTTACTGCCAGCACAAAAGCAAGAGAAGTATCCTTGACCAGTGTAATCACTTCATTCGTCACCGGCGGAAGAATATGCTTGATCACCTGCGGAAAGATGATGCGAAAAAATGTCTGTGTCTTTGAATACCCCAGTACTTTTGCCGCCTCATACTGACCTACCGGTATCGCCTCAATTCCACCTCTGTATATTTCCGCAAAATATGCAGCATAATTAATCGCAAATCCGATCAGAACAGCCGTCATGCGATAACCGCTGGAGATGCGGATTCCCAAAATGTAATACGGGCCAAAATACACAACCATAAGCTGCAGCATCAGCGGAGTACCTCGCATAATCGATATATATATTTTTGCAAGCCATCGAATTGGAGATATCTTTGACATTCTTCCAAATGCCACCAACAGCCCCAATGGGAGTGAGAATACAAGTGTTAATACAAATATTTCCAAAGAAACCAGCATTCCGCCGCACAATTCTCTGATAAGTGTTCCTAATTCCATTCGTTGATCCTCCCAATACATAAACAATAACAGAAAAGAGCCGTACCCCTTTTGGGGGCCGGCCACCTTCTGTCTTATCGTCTCATTTTACTTTCCTATACACAGCGCTCCCGGCACGCCGAAATCTGCATATTTCTCTGCAATCTCAGCAATCGTTCCGTCTTCTGCCATTTCATCCAGTGTAGCCTGTACTTTGTCTCTCAATTCTGTATTGCCTTTCTTAAAACCAACTCCGTACTGCTCAGAAGAGATCACTTCCTCAAGAATCATATATTCATCGGAATTTTCTCTGGAATTAATCTGATAATTTGCAACACCAATGTCCATTGCGATTGCATCGCATGCGCCGGATTCCAGATCCATAAATGCAGTATTATACTCTGCAATCTCTGTCAGATTACCAAAAGTATCTGCCAGTTCTTTCTGATCTTCCTGAAGTGCTGCAAGTGCAGAAGAATCTGTCTGTACTTCTACCAGTTTTCCGGCAAGATCTTCAAAACTGCTGATACCGGAATCTTTTCTGACTACAACTACCTGCTTGTTGTCTATATATGGTTCGGACCATGTATAATCATCCTCACGTCCATTCATGGTAAATCCGTTCCAGATACAGTCAATCGTCTCAGATTCAATCTCCATGTCTTTAGAATCCCAATCGATTGGCTGTTTTACCAGTTCCCAGCCATTTCTGTCACAGACTTCCTGCGCCAGATCAAGGTCAAATCCAACATACTCACCGTTGTCATCTTTATAACCATACGGTGGAAATGCAGCATCAAAGCCTACAATCAGTGTCTCATCATCATTTTCTACAGCTGTACTTTCTTCTGTCTTTTCAGTATCTGCATCAGTGTCTGCACTTTCCTCCTTGCTTCCACATCCCGCAAGAACTGTCGTTGCCATCATCGCCAGAGCGAGGATTAAGGCGAATCTCTTTTTCATAATTGCTTCCTCCTGTCCTCCGATTAGTATACAGTCAATCGCCACTCTTTTATTATATTAGCAATTGACTACTTTACCATACTAAAACGCTCTGTTATATTAGCATATTTCCCTGCTTTTGTCAATCCTGCGGTATTCCTTTTTCCATTGGATGCAAGCATCTTCGGGAAGGTCTGCTTTCACCTTCTTCTGCGTCTTCCTGATCTCGTCTTTTATAACCGTTCCCATACTGAGATAAACCGGATTACCGGAAAGCATCTTTACATACTCATTTTCCGGAAGATAACGATAACAGCAGTACAGATAGGCTTTTAACATCTCCGGCTGTTCACAGATCCGATATGCCTCATAATAAGCCCGCGCCGCTTCTTCATACAAAAACTGGCGTCCATACGCAGCCCCCATACAGGCATATACCCGACCATAAAACTTCTTATCTACAGATTCATCCCAGTCTTTATAGAGGATTGACTGGTACACCAGGATCGCCGTCTCATATTCACCACTGTTTTGCAGACTGTCCGCCTTATATTTTGTCTTTTCCACATCCTTCTGATTCTGAAGATGCTCCAGTATATTCTGTATTTTGTGAATATCCGCTGCGGCATAGATGTTGGATTCACGAAGGATCGTAAGGATAAAATCCTCCATGGAACAATTGTTTCTCAGCTTTTCCCTGAGCTGTTCTTCCAGATCCACAAGCTCCAGTTCATCCCCAATCCAGCTGCACAGCCGGCTGTTAATGATCGTATAATCTATCAGATACAGATTGTTGCATATATAGTAGCATAATTCCTCTATCGTATAGATTCTCATATGCACTCTTGATATTTCAAAAGGTCGTTTGGCCCGCTTCCTATGACATAGAATTAAACTGCCCATTGATTCCTCCTAAATGTAAAACCTTTTCAGTCTGAAAACCGGATGAAGGATAGAACTCACCAAATCCAGTATCTTTAAAAATCAGTTTACAGGTACGTTCATCCATAAACATTACTTCGATCTGCAGCCGAAGCGAATAATCCCTTCTCTCCGGAAGTTCCGCCAGAGAAACCGTCTCTACCTGAAGTTCCTCTCCCGCAAGAGTCTCAATGTGAATCTCAATATCAGAAGTATCTTCCAGAATCACATCCCACTGTCCGTCCGCATCATACCAGTGTGTCCCCCACGCCACAATCGGATACCATCCTTCCTGCCCTTTGATACGCATGCGAAGACAGATCTGCTCTGTCATCTTGGTCTCATCAAGATATATCGGGCCGTCATCATATTCCAGACACTTTCGCATAGATGTATAACAGGCTCCCTTACTGTACAGATTATTTCCAATAAACGCCCTTCTTCCGTTGCACAATACCTTCAGAGAATTCGGGTACCAGTTGTTCTCAAATCCTTCTCCTGTCAGATACACAGAAGATACCACTTTCTTGTCAAACACTCCCTGAATAAAAGTCTTGAATTTTTCATCTGCATCCTTCGCTTTATCAACGTTCAGAACCGGATAGATTGCTGCCAGTTCCTTCATACGCGCATTTGCAACTTCATCTACAGTCACGAACAGATCTCTTCCCTTTCCGTTCACCGTATTCAGTCTTCTGAGCATGTATGCACGTATCTCTTTTGCATCGCAGAAAAACAAAGCCGATTCGTACTGCCATAATTCCTTTGGCTGATAGAACATATACTGACAGAAACTTTCTTTATAATCCTGCACACATACACGTTCCCTTGGAACACCGATATGACGTCCGATCCCTTTCAGCATCTTTGACATATCTACATTCGTAAACGGTACAGAAAATGTCAGATACCGGATATTCTCAAATTCAGTCAGCGTCAGACTGATAAACTTTGCCAACAGCCAGACAGCATCATGTACGCGCTCTCCCACCTGAACCTTCTGTTGGCGTACCGCCCTTTCAAACAGTCTGGTTATGATCTCTCCTTCCCCGACTGCCGCAAGTTTTTTAGCTTCTTTTCCATACACCCAACGCTCTTTATAATATCCGAGTACCAGAGGAATCTGATAATTATCTGCCGCTGTTTCCATCGTCTCCGGTTCTTCTTTTCCTTCATTATAATAACTGATCTGACAGTACTTTTCATTCAGATCATAACCAAGCACGCTGTTCTTTTTCATTATCATATCCTCCCTTCCCCTAGTATAATCCAAACAGCTGATCTGCCATCAGCTCTTCTTCCTGATAATCCATCATTGCCTTTCTTTTTGCTGCCGGTCCCATCTGCGACATCTCATTCAACCGTCCATATTTTCCGGACCGGTTCCGACTGCTGTCATTGACGAGTATCTGTTTTTCTGTCTTAATTACATCTCCGTCTATATTTTCTTCAAAATAATAGCTTACCGACTCATCATCAAACAAGATGAACTGTTTTACATAGATATTGGCATACATCGGCATCATTGCTTCTGCACGATAGCCTAATTCTTCCCTGTCGCCCCGCTTCATCTTGTAATACAGCTTCACTTTTCCTCCCGGATGGCACTGATAAGACAACATTGCCTTATTGTACAGCTGCAGTTCCCTGAGCCACTCCTCCCGGTACTTCAGATAAAACGGAAATACCATCTGCTTCTCGCACATTTCCCGCAGCACCTGATGCAGTACCACTTCCATTTCCTCTGAATGCTTCCGTTCGGAATAATGCTTCAAAAGTGCTGCTTTACAGATATCCGGAAGTTCTTCCTTCTTATCACACTCATTTGCGATCATTTCAAATACACAATGCTTAAGTTCTCTGCCCTCTACCATGTATTCTCTTGAAACATATGCAAGATATGCCTGTTTCAGCCGGAAATACGCATTGTCTGACAGATAATAATCTTCAAAAATATCCTCTTCATCAAACAGCGTTTCCGAAAATACCATCTGTGTAATGATCCGCTCTCCAAGCTTATATGATGGGATTCCATACTCCTGAAGAACCTTCCAGATCTTCTTCATATCCTTTGTAGCGCCACAATAATAGTTCGCAAGATACGTCAAAGTAACCTTATCATACTGCTGTCTTTGAAACAATTCAAAGCACAGATAGTTCAGAACCTCGTCTTCTTCATAATTATCTTCCCGGATCCGTTTGCTGCACATGATAAATACTTCTTTTTCATCAAATGCTTCAATCCCTTTAACCATGACATTGTCAAAGTCCGGCTCTTCTCTTACTTTCTCCTGATTCCAGAAACCGGTAGACGCCGCATACTTCCGGCACATATCCAGAAATCTAGGCTCATAGAACAGACGTCTGGTCTCATATGGAATAGAATCTGTATAATGTCTTCCTTCTACGGACTCCCATACGATTCTTGATTCTTTGTCATACAGATAGATCACAGTACCATTTTCCTCGTCATAAGGAACCCTTTGACGAATATTTCCATCCTTTTCAATGACCAGAACGCACTTCATATTCGGCACTTTGGTCGATATCCCGTAGGAATAACAGATATCTCTCATTGCCTCCATCCGATCCGCCGTCATCTCGTCATCTGAACAGAATCGCTTATACAGGATACGCAGCGACTCTGTGATATGGCGCTTCTTAAGTTGATCCCACGTAAATGCAACCATCTGCTCCCGATAATTCAGGTACAGATCTCCTGCCTGTTCCTCATAGGTCACCAGACTGGCATACAAAAACGCTGCTTTCTTATAATCCAGAGAATTTCCATGCATAAAATACAGAAGAATACTTTTTGGAAGTGGCCCGTGGGAAACATTCTCATCAATTGTCATCATATAGTATTCATACAGCTGCGCAATCTTCAATTCACTGTCAACCGCACGCTGATACCAGACAAAATACCGTTTCTGGGTCTTATTTCCCTTGATCAGCAATGTACAGATCGTATTGAGTATCATCGGTTCCTCATACATCTTATAAATGCGCTCCAGAATCCGGAACATTGCATCACTGTAGTTCTTCTGCTGACTGGCAAAATTCGCAACATACAGTGCCAGTTCTTTGGTCATAAGACGATATTTCGCCGCAAAATTCAGCACCTGAATCTCGAACACACCAAGTTTTTTCAACAGAGCCGGCTTTTCCTGATAGCACAGATACGCCTGCAGATAAAACAGGACATGATGTACTCCATATTGAAATTGCTGCTCCAGAACCTCCAGACGTTTATAGGGATTCTTATAGCGAGGCTCCAGATCCATGATCATAGCAAGGAGCGGCCAGGAATCCTGATGGCGTGTATAAGTCTTTCCGATCTCATCCAGAACACGGTCAACATGATTGCCTTTTCCCCGGACCTTCGCAGTCAGATACAGATAATAGCAATTGGTCAGAGGGTCTTTCCCGATTGCAAAGCGGTTATAATTGTAATTTTCCAGAATCCATTTTGCTTCTTCCACTTTATTGCCAATCAGATAAATATGCGCAAGCATCAGCTGATACAATTCATTCAACGGAAACTTTTTCCGAAGCGCCACCATCTTCTCAATCGCACCATCGACCCAGTTATCCCGTTCAATCCTTCCGGCCACACATCCCACGTACTCCTTGATGATCTGCGCGATCAAAAGCTCAGGAACCCGATGGCTCTCGTTATATTCCTGATTCTGCAGTATCTCAATCTCATAGACCAGTGTCTCATATGGCGTAACAAACTTAAGCGCACCATAATTACGCCCGCCATGAAGCTTTTCCGAACGGACTACATATTCCATCTCGTACACATTGCCGACAAAA
>NZ_JAFBIZ010000110.1 GCF_021531995.1 Faecalicatena contorta | reverse complement strand
GAAATATACATATCATCTTTATTATTGGTCTCGCCAACTCTATTTAATATAATAGATGAACACATCCATTCTTTACTATCAATATTTTTATTACATGCTAATAAACCAATTTCATATCTTTGTATTTTATTACCCTCAATATAAGGATTTGACGAATCCTGAAACTTTACTACTTCAATCTGTATTTTTAATCTAAATTTCTCAATACTATATTTACAAACATCTCTGTACATTTTATTCAATTCTTTATAAGACACTATATCCTGATGATTAAATGCATTACCATTTTTGTCCATACTGTTGCTTATAATAAATTCATTTTCAATAGAAAAAGAATTTCCTTCTCTATTAAAAATTACGTCATCAAAAGAACCACAATTGCAGTATTTTCCATTAAAAGATACCTCATTTGTTGCTGTTGAATTTTCATAGCTTTGCATCAAAAGCAATAAACTCTTTATAATTGCTGACTTCCCACTACTATTAATTCCACACAATATAGTTAGTGGTGCAATTTCAAATTTTGTTTTATCCCTATAACATTTATATCTTTCCAACTCCAACGAATGTAGCATACTTACTCCTCCAATATTTCAAGCTTTGATTAAGTATAACATATTTCAACAGGGAAAACTTTTTTATTTCATATCAATCAAATAAATCGTACTAAAATTTACATACAGCCGTCCCTCCTCCCACTGCATCTGATCCAACACCAGGCACTGGAACAGTACATCCACATCTTCCAAGCGGTAAATCCGGTTACATATCTCAGAAAAACCTACCAGTTCCGCTGTGTGCTGCATTACTTCTTTTCTGTGAACCAGACACTGCAGATACAATGCTGTCAGATGTTTCCTGCTGAAAATCAACGCTGTGGTTTCTGCCCCATCAACCACACATTTCCGCTTTTCTTTTTCATCTTCCGAAAGTTTCAAAAAGCAGCGGACATTCTCCACATACACATCTCCATCAAATGACGGATGTTTTTTCTTGATCCAGCATTTTGCGGATACCTCCATGTTTCTCCTGTCTATCTCTGATTTTGCGGTACGAAAATTTACATTCCTTCCATGAGCGTCCATATACACATTGCTTCGTATCTGCCTATCCGCCAGTGCCGCATACTCCCCGTTACGGAAAAAATAATCTAAAAGCTGATTCAATTTTGCCTGGCTCTCCACCAGATGGTAAGTATCATCGTTAAATCCCATCCCATCAAAACGTACCGGTGCGCTCCCTTTACTGATCTCACGCTCAATCGTTCTCAAAAAATCTCTCTGTGACTCCATGTTGTCCTCCACTTCTTTCTGATTGTCTGTCAGAAATCTTCTTTCACTTAACATCCTCAGTTCTTCATCCGCCCGTTTTCCCATAACCATCATCGGATAAAACAGTAAAAACACAATTACCTGCGCCGCCAGAAAATAAATCCCTATCATCGCCTATTCTCCTTCTCTAAAATCCGGGCAAACGTGTCCCATTGAAAAAACGGACTGATTTTCTTTAATACCGCAATCAAGTCCGCTTCATTTTCAATCTCTATATCCAGAAATTCTATTACACTGATTTCAAGCCCTCCGGCTATCTTCTTTAACTGCTCCAGTTTCGGTTTCCGTTTCCCAAGCTCATACTTGCGAATCGTATTCGTATTGATACCGGCCCGGTCTGCGAGCCGCTCCTGCGACAGCCCTCTCTGCATCCGGAAATACCGGATTTTCTCTGAAATATCCATCTTCATTCCTGCCTTTCATTTCCCGATAAATTGTCAGGAAGTTCCTCTGTCATTTGTTTGTCTTTGTAATACCTGCCGTCTCCCATTTCATCATACATTACTATGGATGCCGCAAAGAAACAAAACACCACAAATATCTGAAACAGGAATGCCAGCAAGGTAAATACCAATAACACAATCATCCCTACCATTTCCCAACTCCTTTTATTTATTAGACAGACAGTGAAAAAGCAACCGAAAACCGGCTGCTTTTATCAAACAATTTATTCTGTTTTGTTATCATCCAGCGTAAACGCCTCCGCCACAATCCGGATACCGAGTGCCACGCCCTGTATGAAATGTTCCCCGTTTTCCATCGTTGTCAATTTACCCGCATAGTCTTTATAATCGTGAAACATTTGCGATAGTTCCGGCGATAAATGGCTAACCAGCTCCTGCTCTACCGTATCGCATAACTGCATGGTATCATGATATTCCTGTTTATGGGGACAGCACCGTTCCCTGGGCATGATCCCGTCATAGAATAACTGTTCCAATAGTTTCCTGTCCATTCCTTATCCTCCATGTTCCCTGCCTTTTCTATCTTCCCGTAACAAAACGGACTGCATAGAAAGCGCTCCTTAACAATGTAATAGCTGCCAGTAACAGCTTCCATCCCATGATGATACTTCCGATCATACCGCCGATTAAGAGATTAAACACCAGGATGCCAACCGTTTCTCCGATGCCGGTTCCTCTCGGAACCATCCAGAAAAACATTTTCCCTACTCCAAACGGAACCCCTGCAAACAGCAGCCATTTCCGCCAGTCAAACATTCCCTGTTCCATGCACAAGGGGCGGAGCAGAAAGAACAGCAGTACAACAGCCCCTATTGGTAATATGGTCTTTACTATAAATTCTTTCCGGCTCATAAATTCCCTCCTCCGTACATGTCATGATTGACTTCCGCCCGGTAATAATTGTTGATGGTAGACGGTGCATTAAAAATGCAAGTCAGCAGATAGGATTTCACATTCCTGATCTTTGTTGTGTTATCGTGCAGGCATTCCAATACATACTGGATATGGGAACTGTTTACCTTCAACAGCTTATTCTTCACAAACTGATACGGATATTCTGCCCCCGCAATCACAACCGCTTCCCGTTTGACGCTTATAACCTCCACAATCAGCTCCACGATCTCATCTATGTATTCCTTTTCCCCAAGCCTGCATCCCTCGACCAAATACTCATACTCAATATTACTTTTGATAATATCCGTATAGGCTTCTATCGCATCCATCACATCAATCTGATCTGGCTGATTTTTCTTCTGCCTGCAGGATGGATTGATAAGATTGGTATCATTCCTTTCATTATCACTTAAATCAGTATTATTATAATAAGTATTATTAGAGTCTGGTTCTCCGACCTCGACAAGTCGGCTTTCCCGACCTTGATAAGTCGGTTTTTCCGACCTCAAGAAGTCGGTTTTTTCGACCTCAAGAGGTCGATTTTTCCGACCACGATAAGTCGGTTTTTCCGACTGCGACAAGTCGGTTTCTTCGACCTCATTTATTTGCGGGCTGTATTCGTCCGGCTCCTCCGTTTCTGCCGGCACATTTACCGCCTGCCGCTGCTTCATCACAAAGCTCTTTACATAGATAATGTCAGGCTTTCCAAATCCCTGTTTTACCCGTTCAATGAGTCCTATCCCCTTTTTGGTGTCCAGTTCCGCAAGTGTTTTCATCCCCTTATCCCTGCCGCAATTCATGTACTGCATGACCTGTTCCAGCGTAAAAATGATATACACTCTGTCATTTTCATCAATCCATCTGTTTTTGATGGATAACGCCATCCGGTCAAGCATCAGGCCATACAGCACCTTTGCGTCACTGGAAAGATTTCTGAAATAATCATCCGTAAACAGTGCCTTTGGGATACGGTAAAAAGCAAACTGCTCTGATTCATAGTCATGAAAATAATCAAATACAACATCATACTTCGCCATTTTGCTTTCCCTCCTTCCCTTTTCTTAATGATTTTTCTTCCAATCTTCCAGTAATTCAAAAATAACCTGCTCAATCTGCTGTTTACTATAGTCTTTGGGGAAATACTGCTTTATCCTGTTGCCCGGCAGCGTTACCTTTCCTGTGTCTTTCTTTTCCTCACTCAGGATGAGCTGCACAGCAAGTTCCGTCAATTTCCCATCCTCGCTGTGCTTTTTTAACGTTTCCGCCATTGCGCCGCTGACTGCGGCACCATTCTCCGTAATACACCGCAGTACCCAGGTTTGTTCTTCGCCTGACAGATACGAAAGGGCAACCGCCGGAATAAATTTTATTTTCCCATTGTCCACCAGTTCCAGTAATTCTGGCACAAGTCTCGTCAGACGGATATACCTCTGCACCTTTCTTCCACTGTCCCCTGCTTCTTTTCCTACCAGATCAGCGGTATCCGCTAGCTGTCCATCTTCCGTTTTTATCCCTTGATGTCTCATAGCTTCCATTTTCATCTTGTAGGCAAACGCCTTTTCACTGGGCAGGATGTTTTCTCTCTGGATGTTGGAATCCACCATGATAATCACAGCTTCATCGTCAGAATAATTGCGGACAATGACCGGCATGGTATCTTTTCCCGCCAGCTCGCAGCCACGTTTTCTCCTATGCCCTGCGATCAGTTCATAGCCTCCCGCATCCCGTACCCGCACAAGGGCGGGATTCAGTACGCCATAATTCCGGATGCTCTCCACCGTTTCCGCCATTTTTTCATCGTCACGCACATGAAACGGATGGTTTCTAAAAGGGTAAATATCTTTTAACGGAACTTCCAGCACCTTGTCTATATCAGCATTATTTTCACTGATGCCAAGCAGATCGTCATAAGAAGTAAGCTGAATATCTTTTTTCGGTCTACGCATGGTTCAGCACCTCCTGCGCCAGTCTTTCATAACTTTCAGCACCTTTACTACGAATGTCATAAGAGAAAATGCTGACACCCTCTGATGCCGTTTCCGCAAGAGCCTCTGACCGGGGAATCGAATCTTCAAATATCCTCATTTCATCCCCATAAGCGTTTTTTACGGCCTGCTTATTTCTTTTGGAATTGTTGTAGCGGCTGCTGTCCATCGTGAACAAAATCCCCTCAATCTCCAGTTTTGGATTAAACCGCTGTTTGATGCCTTTTACCACCTTCAACAGTTCCATCAACCCGTCCGCCGCATAATACTGCGGCTGTACCGGGATAAGGACGCTGTGAGCGGCACTCAATGCGTTAATTGTCAGCATCCCAAGAGAAGGCATACAATCAACGATAATATAGTCATAATCTGCTTTCAGCAATTCCAGGTACTCCTTCAGAACCATTTCCCTGTCCTCCACCGTAAGTAAAGACATATCCATACCCGTCAGCAGCTTGTTTGACGGAATGACGTCTACGCCCTCCTTATGGCTCAGAACAGCGTCTTTGGGATCGAACTCTACTCCCATGATGATATTCTCCATCATGTTTTTTAGTGTTACCCTCACATTTTTGGGAAATCCCAATCCCATTGTCAGATGCCCCTGTGGATCAGCGTCCACAAGAGCCACCTTTTTCCCTGCCCGGACAAGTCCGACTCCTAAATTGATGCTGGTTGTTGTTTTGGACACGCCGCCTTTCTGGTTTGCGACTGCAATTACTCTGCACATAACTTTTTCCTCCTACTGCCTGTTCTTTTCTACCTCTGCATACACACGAAAATATTTCTTTGTTCCTTTATTGGTAAAAGGCTCGGAAATCTGCAATACATTCACTCTTTTATCCCGTTCCAGGATTTTTCTGAACCACTTAATGTCATTTGTTGTTCCCTGAAGCCTGATTTTCAGCATATCCGCCCTCCCATCTGGTTAATAGCAATACTCCGGATACCGGATTTTGATTGCCTCCCAAAAATACTTTGCATAGCCACAGCAGAATAAATCTTCCACCGTATAGCATCCGCACTCCCGCAACTGGCCGTCCGCATCCTCAATATCAAAAACGCTCGGTGTACCGTTGCAATAAAGATTAAATGCCATCCGTACAATCCTCATGCTGCCGCTGGTCTGCCATCCTTCGTTTAAACATTCCGTTTTGACGCATCCGGACTTAAAATCATAAATACGATTTACATGATTTCTTGTATCCGCATCAATTCCGAGACAATATACCAATGCTTTGTGATATACGTCCTTATATCTGCACTGTGGCAGATACTCCAGATAAAAATCTTTGTGTGCTGCACTCTTAAAAGTTATTGTGCGAGTAGTCTCGCTGTTTGCACCTAACGCTGTACTGTTCTTCATGTTCTTTTCCTCCTGAAAATTTTTATAGAAAAAGGCACTCCGTTTTCGGAATGCCCTATATAAAAAATAGGGACACTCTCATTCAAGTATCCCTATAATCTATCAAATATCTGATAGTCCACTATTCACTTTCATATTCAGGATTTTTTGTGTTCCCCGTACCGAGGTCTAAGGCAACAACTACGGTTACTCTCTGTACAAGTATCTTTTCCTTGTGATTTTCACCGATTTTGTTGAAACTGAAAAACTCTACAAAGTGCGTAAATTCAAGGATTTCTAGATATCTTTCCTTTGTAGTCCCACCACAGTCTCCACATGCACCGTGTGTGGAAACTGATCTACCGCCCTCACTCTTTCAATCTCATAGCCCTTCTCCCGCAGGAATTTCACATCTCTTGACAGCGTTGCAGAATCACAACTGACATACACGATCCGATCCGGCAGCATATCTACCATCGTCTGAAGCAGGGCTTCTTCACAGCCTTTTCTTGGCGGATCCACCACGATTACATCTGCGTGCGCCTTCTCTCCTCCATGCGTTTTTTCATAATCCACATAGTACTGCGGCAATACTTCTTCTGCTCTTCCTACATAGAATTCTGCATTTTCAATGCCATTGATCTTCGCGTTGTTTTTGGCATCTTCAATTGCCTGTGGTACAATTTCAACTCCGTAGACCTGTTTTGCCTTCTTTGCCAGAAACAGTGAAATGGTTCCGATGCCGCAATAAAGATCCCACACGGTTTCATTTCCTGTCAACCCGGCATATTCCAGCGCCAGTCCATAAAGCTTTTCTGTCTGAACCGGATTCACCTGATAGAAAGATAATGGAGATATCTGATACTTCACATCTCCGATATAATCTGTGATATATGTCTGTCCCCACAGTGGTTTGATCGTATTGCCCATGATCACATTCGTCTTTTCCTTGTTGATGCTGAGTGTAATGCTGGTCATACCTTCGATCCCGGACAATCGTTCTGCCAGTTCCTGTCCATGTGGAAGTGTATCGCTATTGATCACAAGGCACACCATAATTTCCTTTGTCCTGAATCCATAACGGATCAGGACATGGCGCACCATCCCCTTATGAAGTTCTTCATCATAGGCCTGGATCCGGTATTCTTCCATGAATGCAAGGATACATTCCAATATCTCCTTATTCACTTTTACACCAAGTGCACAGTCTGTATTCGGGATAATGCTGTGTGTCCTTCCCGCATAAAAGCCTGTAATCGCATGTCCTTCCTTATCCGTACCGATCGGAAATTGAGCTTTGTTGCGATAATGAAACGGCTGTTCCATGTCTTCTGACAGTTCCATGCCTGCGATCGGTTCCATCTTCTTCGCAAGCAGTTCTTCCGGCACTTCCCCAATCCGTATCAGATTGCCCCACACCTTATCTTCTTTGAATTGAAGCTGTCTGGCATATTTCATCTCCTGAATCTGACAGCCACCACATCTTCTCGCCATCGAACAGACCGGCGTCTCCACCCGATCTTTGGATGGTTTAATGATATGCATCAGTCTCGCATATCCATAATTTTTTTTCGCTTTCATCACCCTGGCTTCCACCACATCTCCGATCATGGCATCTTTAATGAATAATGTATATCCATCTACCTTACCGATTCCTTCCCCATTTACCCCGATATCTTCAATCGTAACCGTCACCATCTCATTTTTCTGCATAATCTGCTCCTGTCTCCCTGATTCCATTTTTATCTTCTATAACCATTTAGGACGTAACACCTCTTTCAAAGCATTACGTCCTTATGTGTATCTCTCTAATTATCACTGTCCAGACAGCTTTGCTTCTATACAACCGTCTTTCTCAGATTGGATTCAAATAACCGGTTATATCCCAGCCAGTCACTGGTCTTTTTATCCTTGAATATCTCTGTCAGTGTCTGCATCTTTGCATCCGTACAGTCTGCAAAGTTCAAAGCAACCGCCTCAGCAAGCGCCGGTTTCTTCGGTGAACCGTATTCCAGCTCTCCATGATGTGCCACAATGCAGTGTTTCAGCTCATTCGCAAGCTTTTCCGGGAATCCCGGTATGGATCTCACCGCTTCTCCCACCATCTCTACACCGATTACAATATGTCCGAGAAGCTGCCCTTCATCCGTATAATCATTTTCCGGGAAAGAAGATAACTCTTTGATCTTTCCAATATCGTGACAGATTGCCGCTGCATACAGAAGATCCCTATTAAGAATCGGATAAGCACCTGCCATATACTCACAGAACTTCACCACACTCAGTGTATGCTCCAGAAGACCTCCTGCAAATCCATGGTGTACCGTCTTTGCTGCTGAATGTCCCTTGAACCGTCTGACAAATGTTTCATCTTTTACAAAATAATATTCAACCGCCTGACGCAAATACGGATTTTTAATCTGCTTTACATAATTCATCAGTTCCTGATACATGCCATCCGTACTTTTTTCAGTCGTCGGCATATAATCTGCCGGTATATATTCTCCTTCCTGCGCCTTTCGGATCTGCCGGATATTCAGCTGAAGATTGTTGTTATAACTGATTACATCCCCGAATACCTCTATAAAATCCATCTCATCATAATCCGCGATCCCGCCGGAATTCGGATCCCAGACTTTCCCGTCCAGAGTTCCTGTCTTATCCTGAAGGATCAGATTATCGTATGGCTTTCCGTTTCTTGTCTCTGCGGAACGTTTCCCCTTACACAGATACACGTTCCTGATTGTCTCCCCTTCACGCAGGGTATTGATATATCTCATATATTCTGCCTCTTTCTACAAGCTTTTTATTGGCTGCTTCCAATCATAACCGTAAATTCAATGTCCACATATCCGTCAACTCCCTGACGCATGCCTTTCACCTTTACCTTAATCCCGCTTTTTTCATCCAGCAAAGCCGCATGGTATGCGGAAAGAGAAGACACTTTCGTTCCATCAACCTCGGTAATCACATCACCGCTCTGGATACCTGCTTCCATCGCAGGTGAATCCGTCTTTACTTCTCTTACATAGACTCCCTTGGGGATATTCTGTTCTTCCATTTCACTGGTTACATCCTGTCCCAGAATTCCAATATAAGGAACCGACTGTCCATTAGAAAGAAGTTCTATATTCTCCTTCAGATCAGAGATGCCATATCCGGTTACCAGATTCATCCCCTCTTCTTTCAAAATGCTCTGATCGATGATTCCTATGATTGCACCGTTCAAATTCACGATCACACCCGTTCCATTGTCTGCACCTGCAATATCGGTACAGATCAGGCGATATTTTCCATCGGCGACTTCAATTGCATTTTTATTGGATGACATCGTTCCGAATCCCATCGAACCGGAATATCCAAATGGACTTCCAAGCACAATGACCGGCTCCCCCTGCTGCTCCGTTGAAGAACTGCCAAGCACTGCCGTTTTTATCTGTGCCCATGTAGATTCTGGTATCACAGACCTTGCAACCGAATAAATTCCAAGATCCAGGCTGTTGTCCGTCATCAGAATATCGGCTGTACAGGTTTCTCCATCGGCAAAAGTAATCCGGATCTCCTTTGACTCTTTGATTGGAGATATCTTACCCAGGATCAGAAGTTCTCTTCCATTATCCGCAACAATCAGACCGGACACACTGCCGGGATTGTCATTTTCCTCCGTCATCCATTCCTGATCGTTCTTTACTCCTGTGATCTCCACCACCGATTTCGCTGCATCCAAAGCAACTTTTAAGACCGCCTTCTGCATCTCACGATAACTGTCTGCATCCAGCACCGGTTCTATGACTTCCGTCTCTTCCGGTTTCTCCGTCTCCTCCCCGTCTCCTTCTTCTATCTCTTCGGGGATCGTCACCTGCTGAGGATCTTTCTGGAATCTGTTCTCCATCCATGGTTTTACCGCGCAGAAACTAAAGCTGGCAACAATTCCGAAAACCAGACCCAGTCCGGCTATGCGCCAGATATCATTAATAATCTTTCTTTTTCCTCCGGCCTCATCCTTAATCGTTTCCTGCATGAAAGAATATTCCGTCTGATCTTCTTCCATTGGAATATCCTCCTGCAGATCATCTCTTTTCTGCCCCTGCTCTCTCCGTGGATCTTTATTCTCATCCATAGACGATCATACTCCTTTACAATCCTTCCTATAGTATACCTTATGGTCGTCAAATGTTCAATATTTATCCTCATACACTTTACAAAAGGGATTGTTACAAAT
>NZ_JAFBIZ010000010.1 GCF_021531995.1 Faecalicatena contorta | reverse complement strand
CTGCGAAAATGATGTAAATAAATGTTTCTATTGCCGCATTTATTAGTAATAATTTCCCCAAAAGAATTAATTTTATTTTCTTCTTTGATTTTTTGCATACCCCGTTGTCCCTCTGACAATCAATCTCGGCTCATATTCAACATGATAGGTACTGATTGGAGGCATCTCCGAATACGTTGAATGATGGAGCGCAATCTTTTTCATAATAATATCGCAGGCGTCCCTTCCCTTATATATGACAAAATGCTCTATTGTGGTCAGATCCACGTTATGCATTCGAGCAAACAACGTATTATCGCATCCCATAACCGATACTTCCGAAGGCACTTTAATCTTAAATTCATGGAGGGCGTCCATGATCCCAAATGCAATCATATCATTCAGTCCAACAATTGCCGTAACATCTGGGTCCTCCATCACCACTTCATGCGTTAGTTCATATCCAATCATATACTCCGAATCAATATGCGCAACATCCAGGTCAATTTCTTCCTTTGCAGCCTTGATGATCACCTGATCCTTGAATCCCATTTTTTCATATTCCTTTAAAAAACCTTCTACACGTTTAGAACGCTGTTTTTGCCTGGCCGTAAGAGGCGGTGCAATATAAGCAACTTTAAAGTGTCCTAGTTCCAACAGATGCCTGGCCATGACACGTCCCAGTTTCTCATTATCCAGTTCTACCGCATCAACATCCATTTTTTCATTCTGATTATTCACAATTGCTACGGGAATCTGCTGCCCGATCTCCTCTACCAAATCCATAAAGCAATGGCTGGGATTACACGTATAGATAATTCCCAGTGGACGCATCTGCCACATCATCTTAAGATATCTTTCCTCCATTTTCAGGTCACGCTGAGTATTACACACAAACAGTCCAAATCCCTGCTCTTTCGCACGAGACTCAATCCCCTGAAGAAGCATCACATAATAAGGATTGGTAAGATTCGGGCAAAAAACCACCAACAGCTTCTCCTGGCGTGTTCCCTTTCTTGCCTTCCTTTTAGGCGGAAGATATCCCAAATCTTTTGCCGCCTTTTCCACCTTTTCCACAGTCTCCTTCGCAAAAGACATGTTATACTTCTTATTCAATATCATCGATACCGTAGATTGAGATACCCCCGCAGCGCGGGCAATATCTACAGATGTTATCTTCTTCTTCATCTTAATACCTCATTAGGGACAGGGGATTTTTAATTTGGGACGGAGGATTTTTAAAAATCCTCCGTCCCAAATTAAAGCTCCGTTCTGCCCTCCAGTGCCCGAAGTAATGTTACTTCGTCAATATATTCAAGATCCCCTCCTACAGGAACGCCGCTTGCAATCCTGCTCACTTTAATTCCCGTCGGTTTTATCAGTTTACTGATATACATAGCCGTCGTTTCGCCTTCCAGGCTTGAGTTAGTAGCAATAATCACTTCATCCACATCTCCCTGAAGACGCGCAATCAACTCTTTTAGTTTGATATCTTCCGGTCCGATCCCCAGCATGGGGGAAATTGCACCGTGTAGCACATGATATACTCCATTGTATTTTCCTGTTTTTTCATAAGCCGCCAAGTCTCTTGTGTTTTCTACCACCATAATTGTATTGTGGTCTCTTCCGCTGTTACTGCATATTGGACACAATTCCTGATCGGTAAGAGTACAGCACTCTTTGCAATATTTTATATTTTCTCTCGCTTCCACCATTGTTGAAGCAAGTCTTTTTACATCTTCCAACGGCATATGAATCAAGTGAAAAGCCAGCCTTGACGCTGACTTTGCTCCTATGCCCGGAAGACATGATAATTCTTCTATCAACCTGCTCATCTGGCTGCTGTAATAATCCATATTATGCAACTCCCTGCTAGAATAATCCCGGCATTCCTCCACCCATGCCACCGGTAAACTTTGACATTGCAGAGGCAGACTCTTCGTCTACTTTATCAAATGCTTCATTAATCGCTGCCACAATAAGATCTTCTAACATCTCAACATCATCCGGATCAACAACTTCTTCATCCAGTTTAATTTTCAGCAATTTCTTTGTTCCGGAAACAGTCGCCTCAACCGCGCCGCCCCCAGCAGTCGCACTGAACTCTTTTGTCTCCATCTCTTTTGCCTGTTCTTCCATCTGCCGCTGCATTTTCTGGGCCTGCTTCATTAGATTTGCCATATTTCCCGGCATTCCTCCACCTGGGAATCCTCCTCTTTTTGCCATAATACAATCCTCCTGTTTTTTATATTATCTAATCTTCTATTGTTATATCCATATGAATCATATTTTCAAGATCCACAAAATTATCTTCAAATCTTCGTCCTTCTTCAATATGTCGAACTTCTACTTCAATTCGCTTTCCAATCTTTTCTTCTATCAGTCCTTCTATCTCTCCCCGATGTTCCGGCGTTGCAACTATCCCGGCACTCATCTCATCCGGCAATACAATCAGCAGACGATTGCCTTCACCCGCACTAAGCCGTGCTTTTTTCAGATAAGTACGAAGCATCGGTGATGCCTGACTGGTAATCATCCGGAAATCTTTGGCAACTGTCTTTACCTCTTCGTTCAAGGCGGCCGGAAGTTCTGGCTTTGGCTTTACTTCCTCTGAGGTTTCATTTACATAGATTACTTTCTCTCTGGTGTAGGTATCAATATCTCCCTCATCCAATCTCTTTTCAACTGCGCGGATACGATCAAGAAGTGCATCTTGACTCTGATCCATAGCCGGACAGCAAAGCTTGATCAATGTCACCTCCAGAAGCACCCTCTTCTGCGTCGCATATTTTAACTGACCGCTAAGATCCGAAAAAATCCGGATATAACGAATCAATGTATCGTTATCGATCATCTGCGCCTCTTCTTTTAAAAGCAACAGATTTTCTGTTGATACATCCAGTACGTCTTCCATATCATCTGAACATTTCACCAGCAAAAGATTACGAAGATACCATGTAAAATCCGTCGAAAGCTGAGACAGTTCTCTGCCCTGCATTACCAGTTCATCCACGATTTCCATTACTTTATGCACATCCATTGCAATCAGTTCTCTGAGCAGCCTGCTGAACACTTCTGTATCCACCGCCCCCAATACTTCCAGCACATGATCATAGGTCAGCCTTTCCCCCATGTAAAATGCCGCACATTGGTCAAGAAGACTTAAGGAATCTCGCATGGATCCATCCGCTGCTCTTGCAATATAACGCACAGCTTTCTCTTCAACATCCCACTGTTCCTTATCGATCAGTTCTCTTAGTCTGTCTGAAATCGTGTCAATGGAAATGCGTTTAAAATCATATCGCTGACATCGACTCAGTATTGTAATCGGAATCTTGTGCGCCTCCGTAGTCGCCAGAATAAATATTACATATTCCGGCGGTTCTTCCAGTGTTTTCAAAAGTGCGTTAAACGCACCAATAGACAGCATGTGAACTTCATCTATGATATATACCTTATATCTTCCCTCTGTCGGCCTATACGTTACTTCTTCACGGATTTCCCGGATATTATCCACACCATTGTTAGAAGCCGCATCAATCTCGATTACATTCATGGATGTGCCGGCCGCAATTGACCGGCACATTACACACTCGCCACATGGACTTCCATCAACCGGATGTTCACAGTTCACTGCTTTTGCAAATATTTTCGCCACGGTTGTTTTTCCTGTTCCCCTCGTCCCGCAGAACAGATATGCATGACCGATACGATCAGATTTTATCTGATTTTTTAATGTTTTCACAATGGCATCCTGCCCTTTTACATCCTCAAATTCACTTGGACGAAACTTTCGGTATAATGCCGTATATGACATTCGTTACACTCCCCGTCTTTCAATTCGCTGTCTTATTCGTCACCAAAACTGATTCCTGTCAGTTTTGCCTCTTTAATAATATCTGCCTTAGGATCCACATATTTTAACTTTCCCGCTACTTCCTGCAGCGGCACTTTTACAATATCCTGATTCTTGGTTCCAAGCATATAACCATACTCACCTTTCAGAATTGCTTCTGCCGCAGCCGCTCCAAGTCTTGTTGACAACACTCTGTCATAAGCACATGGAGATCCACCTCTTTGCGTATGTCCCGGTACAGTGATTCTTACTTCTTTATCCGATTTTTTCTGAATTCTCTCTGCCAGCTCATATGCAACAGATGGATATTTTTTCTTTTCTTTTTTCTCTTTTAATTCCTTTTTACTAAGAGCTGCATCTCCTTTTGAAATAGCTCCCTCCGCAACTGCAATGATCGTAAATCTCTTGCCTGCTTTATCACGTTTTTCTATCGCATCTACTACAACATTAATATCATATGGAATCTCAGGTAGAAGAATAATGTCTGCTCCACCGGCAATACCTGCATGAAGCGTAACCCACCCCACTTTATGTCCCATTACTTCAATAATAAACACACGGCTGTGAGATGTCGCCGTCGTATGAATCTTATCAATGGTATCCGTTGCAATATCAACCGCACTCTGGAAACCAAATGTCATATCTGTTCCCCACAAGTCATTATCGATCGTCTTCGGAAGTGTAATTACATTCAGTCCCTCTTCTCTCAGCATGTTGGCAGTTTTATGTGTACCATTGCCTCCCAGAACCACAAGACAATTCAGATTCAACTTATGATAAGTATGCTTCATCGCCTCAACTTTATCCAATCCATTCTCATCCGGAACACGCATTAATTTAAACGGCTGTCTGGATGTCCCCAGAATCGTTCCACCCTGCGTTAATATTCCCGAAAAATCTCTTGAAGTAAGCATTTTAAAATTTGAATAAATCAGCCCCTTATATCCATCCTGAAACCCATAGATTTCAACATCATCTCTTTTCGAGCAAAGTCCTTTTACTACACCTCGCATAGCAGCATTCAAAGCCTGACAATCTCCGCCGCTTGTTAACATTCCTATTCTTAACATACGCCCGCTCCTTTCCTCTTACTTACATATGTCTCACCAAAACTATATTCCACATAAAATTGCCCGGAATACAGTAAAAATTATAACGTATTTTAAAAAAACGCACAATAGGGACGGAGGATTTTTAAAAATCCTCCGTCCCAAATTAAAAATCCCCTGTCCCTTTTTAGCAAACGTGCTATAATAACATGTGGATAATATTGTGTAGAAAGTAGGTAATCATGTGGATAAGTTGGATATAAAATTATGGACGCTGGAAGCGAAGGGGCACATTGTCCCTGACCGCTCTCTTCTAAAAACACCTGAACAAATTGATGCAATTAAAAAAAGTGCTGATCTAAACACTGCTGTTCTTGATCATGTCGCATCACATATCCATGCCGGTATGAGTACAGCTGAAATCGATCAGCTTGTATATGATTATACTGTAGAACACGGTGGAGTTCCGGCGCCTTTACATTATCAGGGTTTCCCGAAAAGCGTCTGCACTTCTATCAATAACGTAATCTGCCATGGCATTCCAGATGAAAACGAGATTCTTGTTGATGGAGATATCGTTAACGTTGATGTATCTACCATACTGAACGGATATTTTTCTGATGCTTCACGTATGTTTACTATTGGAAACATATCTCCAAAGGCCGAAAAACTCGTACGCGTTACCAGAGAATGCGTTGAACTTGGTTTAAGAGCAGCAAAACCATGGGGGCATCTCGGAGATATCGCATATGCAATCAACACACATGCAAGGTCAAATGGGTATTCCGTGGTTGAAGAAATTGGCGGTCATGGAATCGGACTAGCTTTTCACGAAGAGCCTTTTGTGAGTTACGTTACTCCGAAAGGCAGTGAAATGGTACTGGTTCCTGGAATGATATTTACGATAGAACCGATGATCAACGAGGGCGGACCTGACTTTTATATTGACGAAGATAATGGATGGACTGTATATACAGACGATGATGGGCTCTCTGCTCAAGTCGAATATATGGTTCTGATTACAGAAACCGGTGTAGAAGTTTTAACAAAATAAAGAAACAAAAACGTTACTAGGGGACGGGGAATTTTTAAAAATTCCCCGTCCCCTAGTTATCGTAGTACATCACTAAAGCAGAATATGCCCCCATATTTACAACTACTTCACCATCTTCAACCAGATATTCTTCGTAATCTGTTGTATATCCATCGAGGTAAGAATATATCTCTTTTTTCATTCTGCATTTTACGGGAACTTCGGCCTCCCATACCGGAACGGTTATCTGTGTTAATTCACTGCGATTATTAATGATAACAATTACTTTATCATTCTCCTTGAATCGTCCATAAGCAAGTATATTTTCATCACCCTTGATGATTTTCAGAGAACCAGTTCGAAGTGCCGGATGTTCCTTGTGAATCCGGATCATTTCCCGATGAAATGCAAGCAGTTCTTTGTCTTCATGCCCCCACGGATAAGTCCTTCTATTGTCCGGATCTGTGAAGCCGCAGACGCCGGCCTCATCTCCGTAATACACCGTAGGCGCTCCAATCCATGTCATCTGCATGACAACGGCTTCCCGCATAACACCCAGATTAATGTACTCATTTGCAGCCTTTGACCCAAGTTTTTCCACGCGTCCCACCATATGATTGGTTCGGGTAAGAAATCTGGAATGATCATGATTTGAAAGTTCATTCATAGCCACCTGCAGTGATGGTGTCAGCATATTTGACATATGATGTGAAATGGAACTGATGAAATTATCCGCATTTCCCAGAAGTTCCTCTCTGGCCTCATCACTGTGTTTTTCCATTCCCGTCAAAAACCAGGTTACAGGCTCCATAAATGCATCGTAATTCATAACGGTATCCCACTCGTCTCCCTGAAGCCATTCGCTTGGATCCCCATAATGTTCAGCCAGAATCAGTGCATTGGGATTGGCATTTTTCACTGCACGCCGGAATTTTTTCCAGAAGTTATGATTATATTCATTGCTGCGGCCAAGATCCGCCGCCACATCAAGGCGCCATCCATCTACATTGTACGGCGGGGACACCCATTTTCTTCCGATATATAATATATAGTTTTCGAGTTTTACCGAATCTTCGTAATTGAGCTTTGGAAGCGTATCATGTCCCCACCAGCCGTCATAATTATGATTATACGGCCAGTTTTCCGGCTCTTCTTTAAAAAAACGGAAGTAACTTCTATAGGGACTGTCCGGGGAAACGTATGCTCCGGGAGCGTACCCTTCCTGCTTTTCATATACTCTTTCCCGATCCATCCATTTATTAAAAGATCCGCAATGATTGAACACACCGTCCAGAATAATTTTCATCCCTCGCTTGTGCAATTCTTCTACCAGTTGAATAAACAGCTGATTGCTGGCTTTCAGATTTTCCGGGTCTGTCGTTCTTTTCTGATATTTTGTCGCTTTGCTGTTATCTGTTACACCCGCTTCCAGTACTTCTCCTCCGTCATTTACAATCCTGCCATAGTGAGGATCAATATAATCATAATCCTGAATATCATATTTATGGTTAGAAGGAGAGACAAACAACGGGTTAAAATACAGCACCTCTACCCCCAGATCCTGCAGATAATCCAGCTTATCAATGACTCCCTGAAGATCGCCGCCGTAAAATTCACGAACCCCCATCGCCGCGGGATATTTATTCCAATCCGTTACTTTCTGGGAATAATCTCCGATATAATAATACTCATTTGTTTCCACGTCATTCGTTGGATCTCCGTTATAAAAGCGGTCTGTATATATCTGATACATGACCGCCCCTTTCGCCCAGTCCGGCGTCGAGAAACCGGGAACAATCACAAAATTGTAAAATTCTACGATTTCCTTCGATACGCCACACCTGTTATAATAACATTTTTCTTCGTTATTTTGAATTTCAAAGCAATACCGGAAGGGATCTTCATTCAGTCTCCAGCTGATCTGATAATAGTCAAATTCACCTTCCGACTTTTCCTTCTCCATATCATAGCCTCCGACTTTCGTCATCAGCCGTACTCTCTTTGCATCATCCTTTGCCGTTCGAAAACGCAGCGTTACCAATTCATTCTCTACCGGCTCAGCCGGATACACGTAACTGGCCGTCCCATCACAAAACAAAGCTGCTTCCCTCATGCTGCACCTCTCTAATCTATTCTGTTCTTTCACTATGCCTCTGATACTTCTTCGGTAAACAATGCTTCAAATTCGTCTCTGGAGATTTTTTCCTTCTCCAGGAGCAATTCCGCACATGCCTGCAGAACATCATTATATTTTCGAATGATATGACGCGCTCTGTCATAACATTCATCGATAATACGCTTAACCTCCTGATCAATTACGGTAGCCACGCCCTCTCCATAGCCTCTTGCAGGATGGGCGAGATCCCGCCCGATAAACACTTCATTATTATCATCATCATAATTAATCAGTCCCACTGCCTCAGACATACCAAACTTGGTAACCATAGATTTTGCCAGACTGGTTGCCTGCTTGATATCCTGTGAAGCACCGGTTGTAATATCATCAAACACTTCCTCTTCCGCTACTCGGCCGCCAAGTGCAACCGTAATATCCTGAAGCATCTTGCCTTTTGTGTTAAACATCTCATCCTTCTCCGGAAGCGGCATCGTATATCCGCCTGCTCCGCCGGTCGGAATGATAGACACACTGTATACCGGCCCGACATCCGGAAGCACATGGAACAGAATCGCATGACCGGCTTCATGGAATGCTGTGATTCGTTTTTCTTTTTCTGATATTACACGACTCTTCTTCTCGGCACCGATACCAACTTTCACAAACGCCTTTTTTATATCATCCTGTTTCAGGAATACACGATCTTCCTTTGCCGCAAGAATTGCAGCCTCATTCAGTAGATTCTCAAGATCCGCACCCGTAAATCCCGCTGTGGTCTGTGCAATCTGTTTCAGATCGATCTCTTCACTGAGCGGTTTTCCCTTTGCGTGCACCTTCAGAATCTCTTCTCTTCCCTGAACATCCGGTCTTCCAACCATAACCTTCCGGTCAAAACGTCCCGGACGCAGGATAGCCGGATCCAGAATATCCACACGGTTGGTAGCTGCCATAACGATGATTCCTTCATTTACACCAAAACCATCCATCTCTACCAGCAGCTGATTCAGTGTCTGCTCTCTCTCATCGTGTCCGCCGCCCATACCAGTACCACGTCTTCTTGCAACTGCGTCAATCTCATCGATAAAGATGATACATGGAGCATTCTTTTTTGCTTCTTCAAACAAATCACGCACACGGGATGCCCCCACACCTACGAACATTTCCACAAAATCAGAACCTGAAATCGTAAAGAACGGAACTCCTGCCTCTCCTGCAACTGCCTTCGCAAGCAGCGTCTTACCGGTTCCCGGAGGGCCTACGAGAAGCACGCCCTTCGGAATTCTGGCGCCCACCTGAATATATTTTTTCGGAGACTTCAGAAAGTCCACGATCTCCTCCAGTTCTTCCTTCTCTTCCTGAAGTCCTGCCACCTGGGCAAATGTAACCTTACGATCTCTATCAGTCGTCATTTTCGCACGACTTTTGCCGAAATTCATAGCTTTGGCATTTGCACCGCCTCCCTGACGATTCATCAGGGCAAACAGAAGCATCATACCGCCTACTACAAGAATCATCGGCATCAGTGTTGTTGCAAACCAGCTGTCCTGAGGAACGTCCGGCATACTGTAATCAATTTCATGTTCCTTCAGATAATCCTGAATCTCATTTACATCAGACACATACAGATACTTCACCTGATCTTCTTCATCCGTTCCGCTGATGATCTTGATATCGACCCGTCCGGTCGGAACATTTTTATTCTGATTCACAACCACAGTCTTAGCATTATCTTCCTGAATGATCTGTTCAAATTCTTTCCAGGAAATCTCTTTTTCTCTCTGGTCAAACTGATTCGTAAACCACAACGCAGCAAATAAAAATATGACAAATATCAGCAGCGCGGCACTGTTCAGTCCTCTTGCTCTCTTCATATTCAACCTAAAAGCCCCTTTCTACTCCACGCCTTCTACAACTCCGATAAATGGCAGATTTCTATATTTCTGTGCATAGTCCAGTCCATATCCTACAACAAATTCATCCGGAATATTAAATCCTACATAATCAACCTTCACATCTTTCACTCTTCTTTCCGGCTTGTCAAGAAGCGTACACAGATGCATACTCTTCGGATTACGCTTGGATAAGATTTCCATCAGATAATACAGGGTTCTTCCGGAATCAATAATATCCTCTACAATCAGTACATCCTTTCCTTCCAGTGATTCATCCAGATCTTTTGCAATCTTGACAACTCCGCTTGAAGACGTTCCGTCTCCATAGCTGCTGACGCTCATGAAATCCATGGAAACCGGCACACTGATTCGCTTAGCCAGTTCACACATGAAGAAAACGCCTCCCTTCAGCACACAGATCAGGTGTACCTGCTTTCCTGCATAATCTTCACTGATTTTTTTACCCAGCTCTTCAATTCTTGCCGCAACTTCTTTTTCAGGGACTAATACTCTAACATTCTCTGCCATCTCTTTTTCCTCCGCATATTTCTATTTCCAGAATTCTTCTGGTATTTTCTGTAACCTGATATTTCTGACTCTGTCTGTACCCCACAATCCACAGAATCTCCTGTCCGTCTGCTACAATCCAGATCTTTTCTCTGTCCTCACGAGGTATCTTCTCATTTATAAAATACTGTTTCAACTTCTGCTTTCTCCCGGAACGGTCAATCACAATCCAGTCTCCAGGCTCTTTATGCCTCAATTTTACAGTATTTTTTATTATATCATAATCAAACCATTTCGTGTAGGTTTTTTTCGGAAATGCCTGCATATCTGGCGTTTTTTCAAACACCCGCAACGACATACCGACCTCTTCCTCCTCGGAGTTCGTCTCATTTCGATACAGCTCAATTCCTTCATAACTTCGTCCTGCAGTTATGCTATAAGGAAGCGAAATTTCTCTTCCCACCTGATGCTCAAACAGCTCTCCAAGCATTTTCACATGAATCTGTTCAATATCCTTACGTCTCCCTGCGACCCTGCACAAAAGCTCATGGAGCATATAAGACCTCAGCACTTCCGGTGTTTTCATGAACTCTTCCTTTTTTATCAGCACCCTTTTTCCTGATTTTCGCTCATAATCTATGCATTTCCTTGCATAGACTGACATTTCATGTTCTACATACTCTCCCAGAAGCCGCAGCTGTTCCATGGTATCTGACATGTGCTGCACTGCCCGGGGATTAATCTCAGCTTCCAGATACGGAATTACACGACTTCGAATCCGGTTTCTCGTATAAGTATCTTCCAGATTTGTCTCATCTATACAATAAGATATTCCCCGGTCTGAAAGATAACCCTCAATCTCTCTTCTTTCCAGACACAGAAGCGGACGGATATAAGCTCCCTCCGCCGGAGCAATTCCCCCTGCGCCCCGAAGGCCACATCCCCTGCACAGGTTCCACAAGAGAGTCTCCGCATTGTCATTCTGATGATGTGCCAGCGCAATTTTATTGCCGCCACACCCCCGAAGCGTCTCCTCAAACCGAATTCTTCTGATGTTTCTTCCTGCTTCTTCCACTGTAAGCTTCTGTTGTTGTGCATATGCTTTCACATCTTCATGACAAACGAAAAGCCGGATCTGCTGTTTCTCGCAAAGTTCTCTGACATAGGCTTCATCCGCGTCTGCGGTTCCCGCTCTAAGCCCGTGATGTATATGAACTGCCACAATTGATATATCCATCTCTTTTTTTAATTCCAGAAGCATGAAAAGAAGGCATACGGAATCTGCACCTCCCGATATACCCACAATCACCTTATCACCATTTTGCAGCATATGATGCTTTTCAATATATGCTTTTACCCGCTGATACATATTCTATCCCTCTTCTGTGAACACACTGTCTCATTCCCGCCGTAACTCCATAATTTCGAATAAGCGAACATAATTGTACTATATATAATTTCTGTTCGAAAGTCAACAAACCACGCTTCCAGACTTTTATCGAACCAGCACATGATTCATATGGCCTATGGAAGCTTCCAGATCCCTACAACAAGAACCGTCATATCATCCACTGGCACTTCTCCCGACCATTCCAGTACTCTCCCGAGAATATGATGTGCCAGTTCCTTCGGATTCACAATATGTGAATCCCGTATAAATGTTTCCAGAAGCGCATCCTGCTCTCCTGGCGGCAATGCATCCATTACGCCATCTGTAAGCATGATCACAAAATCTCCCGACTGAAGTTTCCGCTCCTGCGTATCAACCTCCATCTCCCGAACAACTCCAATCGGCAGAGTCTCTGAACAGATCTTTTCAATCTCATCCTCCCTCTTGATATAGGTCGCCGCCGCACCGGCCTTCACAAATTCACAGGTCCCGCTGTACAGATCAAACAGACTGACATCGATTGTAGAAAACCGGACTTCTTCTCTCCCGATCACCAGCGCAGTATTCATCATCTGAACAGCCGTTTTCACCGGGAATCCAGCCTCCAGCAATTCCTCAAGCATCTCCACGACCATCGCACTTTCCCGAAAGGCTACCTCGCCGGATCCCATTCCATCTGACAGCGCGATCCCTTTTTTGCCCCCCGGAAGATCCGTCATCAGGAAGGTATCTCCCGATATTTTTTCGCATCCTTTCCCAATCCTTGCAATTCCCTGAATCGTATGATATCCTGCATTTTCCACACATGCGATCGTGCAGTAATCACTCCCAACCATTGGCCGCTCGCCCTGACGCGGAACCAGAGTCCGCCCCATACATTTTCCTGCAAGTGCCGCGATCTCTTTTGTTGATACAAGACTGTCTTTTCCGGTTTTTACCGTAAGATGGATCTCATACTTTCCATGCGGGGTCATATAAAATACAGATGACAGCATACGTATCCCTGCTTTTTTTAACTGAACTTTCAATCTCTTTTCCATATGATCATCACGAAAAATACCTGCATCCAATTCCCTGGTTGCGCTTTGTATCATCTTTGCAAGACAGTCAAGCTGACCTGCATATCCTTCCCGATTCAGGACCATACGATTGTTCCACATCAGAATCTGCTTTGCATTCTCGAAAGTTTCGAGCGATTCCCTGAAGAAACGAGGCGCCAGAAGACATTTTTTCTGAATCTTCCGCTTCAGTTCCACATTCAGCTCTGCCCCGTATTCTTCCGCCGCACACATGATTTCATACATCATCTGATACGTATGGGCCCGATTCTCTCCCAGGCACTTTTCTTTCCGTTCACAATTCTCGCAAACCTTTCCGGTAACCTTTAAAAACATCTCATCCGTCTCTTCTTTTGAAAACGTCCCCTTATATTTTTCAAGTGTTAAAAAAGTACGAGATAGGTGTACCAGCGAATCTGCAAACTTGTCCATCTGTATCACATAAGGATTTACGAACCTCTCTTTTTCTTTTACTTCTGACAATCCAAAGCTCCCCTTTCAAAAAATAGTAAGAAAAAAGCTTTAGGAATTCTCCTAAAGCTTTTCTGCTTGTTCGTTATTTTGCCTTGAATACAATCTCATTTTCATATACCAGGCCAAGTTTATCCTTTGCGACTTTTTCGATATATTCATCTGTTCCGACATATTCATCAAGATTTTTAATCTCTTCCGCACGTGCCTTTTCTTCTTCAATCTTCTCTTCAAGCTCTGCTTCCTGTGCGCGATATGCCTGATCCTTTGCTTTTAAAGTCAGACTGTCTACGGATACAATTACAGTAAGAAGAAGTACGACTGCACTGATTGCAAATACACTCCTCCTGTGCTTCTGCGCTCTCCTGCGCTGCCGCTTTCTGCGGTTTTTCTGTTTTACATCATTTGTCATTATACTCACCCTTACGTCAGCACCCCTGCCGACATTACTCACCTTATTAATAGTAATATCTTAACTTTTTTCGTTTTTTTTATCAAGTCTTTTACGAAAAATCCTTCCTGCGCCAAATGTAGATTTTTTTGTGCAGTTTTTCTGCCTTCAAAATCATAATTGATGTCAAAATCGCCCCGAGCACAACACCTAGTACAAAATTCCACCGAATACTACCATCACTTGTATGGTAAATCTGCACAAACATATACACTGCAACTCCAAGCCAATACACCAGATCCTCTATCTCTACCGCAAGCCTTGTATGTCTGATCATCCGTCGTACACACACGATTACCTGATAGACCAGGCGTACAATCTCTCCTGCCAGCAGCGCCAGTATAAACACCATCACTTCCTGTCTGATTTCACGCATCACCATCACCTGAACAATCTGGAAAAGAGATTATCTCCTTGTTTCCCATGTGCCTGAATATCAGAATAAGCGATACTGTCAATATTTCCGGACAGATCCACCTCTCCTTTTTCCAGTGTTATCCTGTTCACATGCAGATCGGTTCCTTTTACCATCAGCATTCCCTGCTCTGTTTCCAGCAGAATCTCATTCAGATTAAATGACAGCACATCCAGGACCCCTGTTACAAGTCCTGTTTTCCGGTTATTGATTACCAGTTTATGGCTTTTCTGTACAGTTCTCTCTTCCATATACTTCACAACCTTTCTTAATCATTCTATGAAAGGCCGTCTTATATTATTACAAATATCTGAAAAGCTCTCCCGCTTCTTCTTTTTTCGTAGTCTCTCTGATATCCAGAACTTCTGCCTTTACCGTTTTTGTCCCGAACTGAATTTCTATTATGTCACCCTGTTTTACCTTTACAGATGCTTTCGCTACATTTCCATTTACCAGAACTCGCCCCGCATCACAGGCCTCATTTGCAACCGTTCTCCGCTTGATTAGTCTGGACACCTTTAAAAACTTGTCTAATCTCATAACTTCTCCTGTTCCAAATCTTATATGAAAATAGAGAGCGCGGCAACGCTCTCTATCCTTATCGTTTATAGTCTTATCCCTGTATCGAATTATTCGTTTACAGCATCCTTCAATGCTTTACCAGCTTTGAATTTTGGTGCCTTACAAGCAGCAATTTCCATTGTCTTTCCTGTCTGTGGATTTCTTCCTTCTCTAGCAGCTCTCTTACTTACTTCAAAAGTACCAAAGCCAACTAACTGTACCTTGTGCTCCTTCTTTAATTCATCTGTTACAACATCGATAAAAGCCTTTAATGCTTTTTCGGAATCCTTTTTAGACAATTCTGCTTTGTCAGCAATTGCAGCGATTAATTCTGTTTTGTTCATGGATAGTTTCCTCCTCTTGTTTGCGTTAAAAATCCCTTATTTTCATTCTACCAATGCGATAGAAAGCTAACATACCTTTTTTGTATGATACGCCTATAAATATTGTTATACCCGTTTTCCCGCCGATTGTCAAGGTAATTCCTTCGTTTTGCCCTCCATTTTCAGAATTCAAAGGACTGATTTTTTCTAAAGCATTGCACTGATCATAGTCCGGACTTCTTCACCCATTTTCGCGGACTTTTCATCTGCATCTTCAGGAGATGTTCCCTTGATTCCATGCAGATAACAGCAGACTACAGATGAAAAGCAAATATCTCCTCTAAAAATCGTTTCTTCTCTTCATTCTGATGAATCGCCATCGTTAATTTTTCTACGTTTTTTACCGAAACCCAAGCCTTATTGGAATAATAATAAGTACTCACAACCTTCCAGAATTTTTCCGGATAGATCAGACGGATTTTCAGATACTCAAGCTCTTTTTTTTCGAGCGGCCGAATTGCCGAATATGCATTCATCATATTATCTCCGAGTCTGATCTTCCACCCGTTCTTCTCCATTACTTTTCTCAGGAAATAATACAGATCCTCTACCTGGACATCTCTCTTGAATTTCTCAAAACCGGTAACTGCGACATGTCCGCCCTGTCTGAGGATTAATACGTTATGGTAATTATACTCTCCATGCGTCATACAACCGGATTCGATACTTTCCTGGTACAGTTCTTCATATCCGGAAGCCTCCAGTTCACGAAGCGCCATATCTGCCCATTGATACATCTGGTCAAAATACTTAAGAAACGCAAATTCAAATTCCCCTTTCGGCGCGATCCCTCTTGCAAACTTGCGGACCTTTTTCAATTCTCTGTTGTGACGCAGATATTCTTCCTTCAGATGTATTCCCGCAGTAACCGGATGTTCCATCTGATGCCTCATTAATATATGAAGTTTTGCAAGGTTTCCTGAAGCCGCAAGAAGTTCGGTCGGTCTTCTTACATCACATTCCCTTCCAGCCGGCCATTCCTTCAACAGAAAACGTCTTCCGTCTTCCGTTTCTGTGACACACTTTCCCTCCTTGTTCAGAACAACTCTGTCAATTCCTGTGTATCCCTGACTATACAGATATTCATAAAGCTCATAAAGCGCAGGAATTCTCTTCTCCGACGCTTCCACTTCTTTTAACAAAAAAAATCCCTGTCCGGAATCACACAAAAAAGCTCCCCTTATTTTTCTGATATCTGTAACATCTATCTCATACTGTTCCAGGATATTCCATTCATACTCCAGCATAACCATCCCCTGCATTTCACATTCAATATTCCTTCTAATGTATGATATCAGGATTGCATTTATGCCAAATTTCACACGCAAAAAGGAACCGCCGCTTCCATGCAACAGTTCCTTTTTCATTCATTTTTATTCTTCCTCAGCTTCTTCGCTCAGCGCTTCTTCATACTTTTCAAGAATAATACGCTGAATACGCTCTCTTGTTCCCGAATTAATCGGATGTGCAATATCACGGTATTCTCCATCTAACGCCTTCTTACTCGGCATCGCAATAAAGAGCCCTTTTTCGCCTTCGATAACCTTAATATCATGTACAACAAACTCATCATCCATTGTAATTGATACTACTGCTTTCAGCTTGCCCTCCTTTGCTACCTTACGTACTCGTACATCTGTGATCTGCATACTAATTCTGCCCCTTTCTTTCAAGCCACTGTACTGTAATATCCCAAAATTACAGCACATACCTCTCGTTCTTTTCCACGACTACTTTCACTCCATTTTCCCCAACATATCGTGTGTTTGCTCTTATAGTATCACGACTTTCCACAATACAGTTTTCAATGTATGTATTGTCTCCAAGATAAACGTCATTCAGAATAATAGAATTCTTGATCACACAATTATTGCCTACAAACGTTTTCTTGAAAAGGATAGAATTTTCTACCGTACCATTGATAATACTTCCGCTTGCCACAAGACTGTTCTTAACCACCGAACCCGGATTGTATTTTGCAGGCGGCAGGTCATTGACCTTTGAATAGATACTTGGCTGCTGCCTGAAAAAGTAATCTCTTACCTCCGGTTTCAGGAAATCCATATTCGTTCGATAATATGCGTCCACCGTTGTTATGTTGCTCCAGTAATCCTTTATCTTATAACCGTATATCTTCTTCAGATTCTTATATCTGATCAGAATATCAGTTACAAAATCATGTCTGTCATCTTCTGCACAATGCTCTATCAGGTCAATCAGAAGCCTTCTTCTGATTACATAGATTCCGGTTGAGATTGTATTGAAATTAGCCACCATCGGTTTTTCTTCGAACTCTTCAATACGCATGGATTCGTTCATCCTGAGAGTTCCGAAGCGGCTGGCATCCTCGCCCGGTTCCAGATCTTTACACACGACCGTAATATCGGCCATCTTCTCAATATGGTACTCCAGCACCTTATTGTAATCCATCTTATATACAGCATCCCCCGATGTGATAATCACGTAAGGCTCATGACATCTCTTCAGGAAGTCAAGATTCTGATAGATCGCATCAGCAGTTCCTCTGTACCAATATCCGTTTTCAGCAGTGATTGTCGGTGTAAATACATACAACCCTCCCTGTTTTCTTCCAAAATCCCACCACTTGGAGGAATTCAGGTGTTCATTTAACGAACGCGCATTATACTGAGTCAGTACCGCTACTTTCTGTATATGGGAATTTGACATGTTGCTGAGAGCGAAATCAATTGCTCTGTAACTTCCGGCGATCGGCATAGCTGCCGCTGCTCTCTTCTGCGTGAGTGCACGCATCTTGTTGTTGTTTCCGCCTGCCAATATAATACCTACTGCTCTCATGCCTGCTCACCTGCCTTTATCAATGTTTCTCCACTTTCCAGTATTCCATTCGGGTAGTCTTCTCTGGATGTAACACCGCTGATAGCAGTATTCTTTCCGACCTGTACTCCATCCGGTATCACAGATTTTTCTCCAACTGCCACCAGACCAAAGGAATAAATTGCCGGTTTTAGTTTATTCGGCACATCACTTCCGATTCCAAATGTAACATTATCTCCAATCACACAATCTTCTGCAATAATTGACTTATCGATCACACAGTTTCTTCCAGTCTTAACATCTTTCATAATGATGGAATCCCGGACAACTGTGCCTTCTCCTATAATTACTCCTGAACCGATCACACTGTTATGTACTTCGCCGTATATCTCTGCTCCGTTACAGACAATACTCCTGTCAATTACGGACTGTGCAGAAATATACTGCGGCGGAAGGATCTCACTGTTCGTATAGATCTTCCAGAATTCCTCATACAGATTAAATTCCGGAATAATATCGATCAGTTCCATATTCGCTTCCCAATAGGATCCCAATGTTCCAACATCTTTCCAATATCCGTTATACTCATACGCGAAAAGTCTTTCTCCTTTTTCATGACAATATGGAATGATATGTTTTCCGAAGTCACATCCCGGCTCGTCCTTAAGCACCCGAAGAGCTTCCTTTAACGCCGGCCATGAAAAGATGTAGATTCCCATAGATGCCAGATTGCTCTTCGGCTGTGGAGGTTTCTCCTGAAATTCCGTAATTTTTCCATCTCCGTCCGTAATTACGATTCCAAAACGACTTGCCTCTTCCATCGGCACAGGCATGGCAGCAATCGTAACATCTGCCTGATTTGCCTTATGGTAATCCAGCATCACTTCGTAGTCCATTTTATAAATATGATCCCCGGACAGAATCAGAACATAATCCGGATCAAACTGTTCCATATAGTCCATATTCTGATAAATTGCGTTCGCAGTTCCTGTATACCATTCACTGTTCTCGCTCTTTTCATACGGCGGAAGAACTGTTACTCCTCCGTAACTGCGATCCAAATCCCACGGAATACCTATTCCGATATGAGCATTCAGACGTAATGGTTGATATTGTGTCAATACACCGACCGTATCGATTCCTGAGTTAATACAGTTGCTGAGCGGGAAGTCAATAATTCGATATTTCCCTCCAAATGCAACGGCCGGCTTTGCTACTTTCGCTGTGAGGACTCCCAGTCTGCTGCCCTGTCCTCCTGCCAGCAACATTGCTATCATCTCTTTCTTTCTCATGTCATCACCCCTTCTCAGTTGTCTTATTGCCCACATTATAACATATATTTTATATATGGTGAACAAATTTTACACTTTTTTTGAATTATCCGTTAACTTTTTGTGAATATATAACAAAAAGATATGGCTTGGCTTTTTTTTCATATATGTTTATAATAATATGAATAGAAAGGTATTTTTATGAATAGTTTTCCCAGAAACATATCGTAATGAAAGAGGATGAATCTTATGTATAAAATCAATTTCGAAAAACCGGTACACGTACATTTTATTGGAATTGGCGGCATCAGCATGAGTGGACTTGCCGAGATTCTTCTGAAAGAAGGGTTTACCATTTCCGGTTCAGATAATAAAGAATCCGCCCTGACAGATCATCTGGAGACACTGGGTGCTACTGTATTCTATGGGCAAAAGGCCTCCAACATCATTCCCGGAATCGATGTAGTGGTATATACTGCCGCGATTCACGAAGATAACGAAGAATTTGCAGCAGCCAAACGCCAGAACCTTCCTATGTTAAGCCGCGCCGAACTTCTCGGACAGCTTATGACCAATTATGATGTTCCGATCGCGGTTTCCGGCACGCACGGCAAGACTACGACTACTTCCATGCTTTCTCATATCCTGCTCGCAGGAGAGCTGGATCCTACCATATCCGTGGGCGGAATTCTGAAGACAATCGGCGGCAATATCCGTGTCGGAGATTCCGAATACTTTGTAACAGAAGCCTGTGAATACACCAACAGCTTCCTTCATTTCTTTCCAAAGATCAGTATAATATTAAATATAGATGAAGATCATCTGGATTTTTTCAAAGATCTGGACGATATACGCAACTCTTTCCACCAATTTGCCAAACTGCTTCCGCCTGACGGAACTTTGATCATCAACAGTGAGATTCCCGATCTTCAGGATTTCATTGCTGATCTTGACTGCAAGGTTCTTGTCTATGGCAATAACAGCTCCCTGGATTACTGTGCGTCCAACATTCTCCACAATCAGCTCGGAGAGGCATCTTTTGATCTTGTAAGATCCGGAGAATTTGTGGATCGCATTGCCTTGTCTGTGAACGGAGATCACAACGTGTCCAATGCTCTGGCCGCTATTGCTGTTGCAGACCAGCTTCATATCCCTGCCGAAACAATAAAAAAAGGCTTAAAAGAATTTCAGGGAACCAACCGCCGTTTCGAGCATAAAGGCGAACTGAACGGAGTAACGATTATCGATGACTATGCACATCATCCGACAGAGATTAAAGCGAGCCTCACAGCCGCTGCTCAGTATCCACACAGAGAGATCTGGTGCATTTTTCAGCCGCACACTTATACCAGAACAAAAGCTCTGTTCCCGGAATTTGTAGAAGCACTGACACACGCAGATCATATTATCCTCGCAGATATCTACGCTGCCCGTGAGACAGACACTCTCGGAATCTCTTCTGCAGATATTGCCTGCGAGCTGAAAAACAGCGGATGTGATGCCTATTATTTCCCATCCTTCCAGGAAATCGAAGAATTCTGCATCCAGAGATGTCAAAAAGGCGATATGTTGATAACTATGGGAGCCGGAGACGTTGTAAACATTGGGGAAGATCTCCTGAAGCGTTAGTTATCCACATTTTCCACAGGTTTTTATCCACAAAAAACCCGGATTTTGACTCAAAAATTTCTTTTGCGTCCGTCCTTCAAGTGCTATAATGACTCTACGGAAAACGAGCAAATGAGGAGGACCGGCGTAAGATTATGAAAGAACTGACCCTTACCAATTATGCACAGGTGAATACCACCGTGCTTGATAATGAATTTATTGACCGTTATATGGTGAAAGCAAACGGAGAATATGTAAAGGTATATCTTCTTCTTTTGCGCCATATGGATGAGTCCTCCGGAATGCTGTCCGTATCCGAGATGGCTGATCTTTTAGAATGCACAGAAAAAGATATTCTACGTGCTTTAAAATACTGGAAATCCCAGGGACTGATAAACTACAGCGAAGATTCCCCAAAAAATGCCGAAGTCGGGAAAAATGAGCCGACAACGGACATGCCTCAGGAAAAGCCCCAGAATATCCAGCAATATCGCACCCGTAAGGATCGCAAGGAGTTTAAAGAGCTTTTGTTTGTAGCAGAACAGTATCTTGGAAAGACGCTTTGTGCAACAGATATTGACATGATCACTTATTTTTTTGATGAGCTGCACATGTCAACCGAACTGATTGAATATCTGATTGAATATTGTGTGGAAAACGGACACAAGAGCATGCATTATATCAGGAAGGTTGCTCTGTCCTGGCATGAACAGAATATAAAAACCGTAGATGTTGCAAAATCCACTACTGTTCTATATAATAAAAATTACTATTCCATATTGCACGCTTATGGCATCAAAGGACGTGGTCCTGCCGCTTCTGAGATCGCATATATCCGCAAATGGACGGATGAGTACCATTTTTCTCAGGAGATCATTCTGGAAGCCTGTGATCGTACAATGAACATGATTCATCAGCCGAGCTTTGATTACACAGACTCGATTCTAAAAAAATGGTTTGATAAAAACGTACATACGCTGAAGGACATCGAAGTTCTTGACGAAAACCATCTGCGCGAAAAGGAGCGCCAGAAAAGACAGGCTGTCAGACCAGCTGCTTCTTCTAAGGGCAGCACCGGCAATAAATTCAATAATTTTGACGGACGATCCTATGACATGAGTGAGCTGGAACGTAAACTGGTACAGCAATAATTCCACGAACCTATCAACAGACATAAGGAGAATGACTCTGACATGGCACTTTCCAATTCTCAGTACGACCAACTGATGCGCACATACGAACAACGACAACTGGATAATGAATATCGTCTTCGGATGCGCTATGAAAAAGTATATTCTCTTATCCCGGAACTGGAAGAAGTGGATCATTCCATTTCTTCTTTGAGTATCCAAAAAGCCGGTCTCCTTCTGGACGGAGACGAAACCGCTCTCTCCACGCTAAAGGAAGAGGTTGAATTATTATCAGAAAAAAAGAAAGCTCTGCTTGTATCTCGTGGATTTCCATCGGATTATTTGGAGCTTCACTATTCCTGCCCTGACTGCAAAGACACCGGATATATCGGATCCCGGAAATGTCACTGCTTTAAAAGGGCAATCATAGATCTATTATATACGCAATCTAATCTCCGAGATATTCTGGAGAAGGAGAATTTTTCTACTTGTTCTCTTGATTATTATTCCAGCAACCATATCGATCCGCTGACCGGAAGATCCTCTCTGGAAGCCATGCAGACAGCCCTAAAAGTCTGTCATGAATTCACAGATACTTTTTCCGGAGAATTTCATAATATTCTGTTATATGGAGATACTGGTGTGGGAAAGACTTTTCTTTCTCACTGTATAGCCAAAGAACTGATGGATGCATCTTATTCTGTCATCTACTTTTCGGCATCACAGCTCTTTGACCAGTTCGCGGACACCCGCTTTGGAAGAAAGAATGATTCCTCTTCCGAAACAAGCGAGCATATCTATGACTGTGATCTTTTAATCATTGATGACCTTGGTACAGAACTGTCCAATTCATTTACAACATCACAGTTATTCGTCTGTCTGAATGAACGTATCCTGAGACAGAAATCAACGATAATATCTACCAATCTTGCATTGGAAGAGATAAAATCTATTTATTCGGAACGAATCTTCTCACGCATCAGCAGCAACTACACCATATTGAGACTGACCGGAGATGATATCCGTATCCAAAAAAAATTATTAAAAAACCTGGGAGGTACTAATGATGTTACGCCGTAACGAACGTAATCTGGAAAACATACCAGTCGGAGCACTTGGTCTCATCGCTCTGGATGGCTGTAAAGACATGGGAAATAAGGTAGATGATTACCTTGTCAAATGGAGACGCGAGGATGGACATATCCACAAAAACGACGTATCTTTTACCGGCTACGAAAAAGATACGTATCTGATTGACGCAAAAGTCCCGCGTTTTGGCTCCGGGGAAGCTAAGGGTATCATCAATGAATCTGTCCGCGGAAAAGATCTGTATCTGATGGTAGACGTCTGCAACTATAGTCTGACCTACTCTCTAACAGGCAACATCAACCATATGTCACCTGATGATCATTATCAGAATCTGAAGCGCATCATCGCTGCTGTAGGAGGAAAGGCCCGCCGTATTAATGTTATCATGCCATTCCTGTACGAAAGCCGTCAACACAAAAGAGGAAGCCGCGAATCCCTTGACTGCGCACTCGCACTTCAGGAGCTTGTCCGCATGGGTGTTGACAATATCATAACGTTTGACGCACACGATCCGCGTGTACAGAACGCCATTCCGTTAAATGGATTTGAAACCGTACGTCCGACTTATCAGTTCATCAAAGGACTGTTCCGCCGTTTCAAAGATCTGCAGATCGACAGCGATCATATGATGGCAATCAGCCCGGACGAAGGCGCAACAGAACGTGCCATCTATCTTGCAAACGTTCTGAACCTTGATATGGGAATGTTCTATAAGCGTCGTGATTTTTCAAGAGTCGTTGACGGTCGTAACCCAATCGTTGCTCACGAGTTTCTTGGTTCTTCCGTTGAAGGTAAAGATGTCATCATCCTGGATGATATGATCTCTTCCGGAGACAGTATGCTGGATGTTGCACGTCAGTTAAAACAGCGCAAAGCAAAACGAATCTTTGCCGCAGCAACTTTCGGCCTGTTTACAAACGGACTTTCCAAATTCGATGAAGCATATGAAGAAGGCATCATCGACGCGATACTTACTACCAACCTGATCTATCAGACTCCAGAACTTCTGGAACGCCCATATTACATCAGCTGTGACATGAGCAAATATATTGCACTTATGATCGACACTTTGAACCATGACGGTTCTATCAGCAGTATTCTGAATCCGATCGAACGTATCCAGAATGTTGTGGATAAATATAAAAGAGGAGAGGAAATCTAATCAGATTTCCTCTCTTTTTATTGGAATTCCCATATCCTTTAACAGTTGTTCTTCCCGTTTCTGACAGGTGAAAATGATAACCTGTCTTCCGCTCTTCGCCAGCCAGTTCAGAGTTGCTCTCAGTCTTTCGTCATCATAAAATGCAAACGTATCGTCCAGAATAATCGGAAGTTCTTCTTCCTGCAGCATATTTCCGGACGCCATGCGAAGTGCAAAATAAACCTGCTCCACAGTTCCTCTGCTGACCTGTTCCATCACTATCCGGCGCCCCCCGCTCATCAGACTGACATGCAGTTCATCATCGATCAGCATCTTCTCATACTTTCCATTTGTAATCTCACACATGATCTCTGACATGTTCTGATCCAGTTCTTTACGCATCCGTTTCTGCATATCGGCGGAAAGCTCCTGTAGACGTTCTATCGCAAGCCAAATTGCATCTTTCCTCTTATCATACGCTCTGTAATCTTCTCCCACTTCATCCAGCTCTTCCAGCTTTTCCTGAAGATTCTCATATTGAATTCGTTTTTCTTTTAATTCCATCGCAAGATGCCTGCATGACCATTCCAGCTGTTCCGTTGAGATTTTCTCCTCCTTCGAGGTAATCTCTTCCAGTATCTTCTCCGGTTCTGTCTTCTCAGGCCTCTTTCCCACCTTCATCCGATTCCAGACATAGATTACGCTGAGCAAAAACAGAACGATCGATATCAGATAGCTCCATGGTTTTGAAACAAGTGCAAACGGAAGTACAATAATCATGGCAAACAATATAATTTCAAATGGATGAATTCTCCATTTGGCCGGCCGTAATTCATCCATCATTCCCGTTTTCACATCTTCCCTGTCATTTTTTTCATGCTCTTCTTTTTCTCTCCGATGCTCCAGTTCCTCTTCCAGACTGTTTTTTTCTTCCTCCAGGCGATGAACATCCCGCCAGACATAAGACGCTTCCTGTTCTAACAGTTCCCGTTTCTGCTGCTTTTCCACCAGAAAATCTTTCGCTGAACGTTCCTGCTCCCTGCGTTTTTCCTGCAATCTTTGAATCGCCGCCTCCAGATCGATTCCCGAAGCACCTGAAGTATAGCAGTTCATCGCAAAATTCCGCAGTTCTCCGACAAGGCTCTGCTCCGTCTGTACCTTCATCTGACGTACAGATATCGTATTATCATAACTTTCTGCCTGAAGTCCTCCGAGCAGCACCGTCAGATCTCCGTCTTCTATGGACAGCTGCTCTCCATCATTTTCACAGATAAGTTCTGCCCGCTTTGAATATCTGTCAAAATTTCTGTCAATCCGGAATATCTTTCCGCCGCTCTCAAATCGCAAAGTACCGGAATAATAGTTCGGGTTTTCCCACGGTTCATAGATGCTGAACGCATCATTTACGGCTGCCCGTCCACGTCCGCGTTCCATTCCAAACAACATTCCCCGGATAAATGCATGAATGGTAGACTTCCCCGACTCATTTTCTCCATACAGAACATTGATCCCTTCTCCCAGTTCTATGTGTCTGTCTGAAAATTTCCCATAGTTTTTTAATATCAGTTCACATATCTTCATTCCCTATCCTCTTCTCGTCTCAATCAATGCCTGCACTCCCTCACAAAGTGCCTGATATTCTACGCTTTCCTGATCATATCCCTGCAGGCTGTGAATAAATTGTCCAAGAATGTTATCTTTATTTTCCTCCATCAACTTTTCAAAATGATATGCAGGTCTTGTGTGATCTGCAATTCCAACAATATTTCCGAAAGGATCCATATCTGCAAGATCAAATATCATATCCGGATCTCGTTGTCCTGTCAGAATGATCTTATACATATTGGCAACACCAGACATTTCTATCTGCCTCCTGATTGCATTCTTCAGCAGATGTCCTGTCATATTCCTGTCTACTTCCACATTCATGTGAATATAAGCTCTGGATGCCGCAGGCACAAATCGGATCCTGCACCCTTTGTCTGTAATCTCTCCGGCAATATATCCATGTACACCCGTATCATTGATATCTGTCGGTTCCAGCGAGCCGGCATAGGCGACACGATTCTCTTCAAGTATCTGCATTTTATGAATATGGCCAAGCGCCACATAATCATATCCCAACCGTTTCAGTTCCCGGCTCTGAAAAGGAATGTGCTTTTCATCTCCACCATGAGCCAGCAAAATCTCATACTTTTGTCTTTTTTCAGGCACTGCGGCTGCATATCTCGCTTCCTCAATCTCTCTCGTATGAAAACTGCTGCCATAGACTGCTGTATGAAGCTTTGGAAGTTCCACACAGGAAATATCCTCGCTCAGAATCATATGTACATTTCCCGCCCAGCCAAACGTCTGGTAATAGGAATTCTTTTTTATATAATCATGATTTCCTGCAATCATGACCACTTCCGTGTCAGAGGCTGATGCCAGAATAGAATTCATCTCCTTCAGTTCGCGAAGCAGCGGCTGCCGGTGAAAAATGTCTCCCGCAATCAGCAAAAGTTCTGTTTTCTCTTCTTTACATATCCCGATTATTTTCCGGAACGTATCCCATATCTCACCCGGTCTTTTCTTACTGTATGCGCTTCCTGCGTCCGGGCTTACTCCTAAATGTAAGTCTGCGATGTGTATGAACCTCATGTGTTGCCCCTTCTTCCTTCTTGTCCTCAGCTTTTCCCGGAAGCGTCACGATAAACTGTGTCTGATGATCGTCACTCTTTGCACGAATCAGCCCTCCATGCAGTTCCACGATCTGTTTGGCGATCGCAAGTCCCAGGCCTGCTCCTCCCGTTCCGCTGGAACGGGAATTATCTACCCGGTAGAATTTTTCAAATATCGTCTGCAACATTGCCCCCGGAATCTTATCGCCCTGATTAATAAATACAATCTCAATATCTCCGTTTTTCTTGCATGCTTCTATTCGGATCACTGTATTTTCGTAACAATACGCAATCGCATTTTTCAATATATTATCGAACACCCGGGCAAGCTTGTCCGGATCTCCATATACCACCAGATCCTCTTCTACACCAACTTCGCATGTCAGACATTTTTCCTGGAGTACACCATACAATTCATCTGCAATCTGTTCCAGCATCATGGTCAGATTAATCTCCAGCGGTTCAATCTCTATATTTTGCAGATTATATCTTGTAATATCGAAGAACTCATTGATCAATTCGCCCAGGCGAAGTGATTTTTCAAGCGCAATATGTGTATATTTTTCCCGTTCTTCTTCCGGCATCTCCTGATGACTGTCCAGCATACTGAGATATGCAACGATAGAGGTCAGCGGTGTCTTCAGATCATGTGCCAGAAAGATTACCAGATCATTTTTCTTCTTCTCACTCTCTTCTGCCTCTAGTTCTTGACGTTTTAATGTTGCTTTAATTTCATTCAGACGGATTTCAATCGGCTTAAGCTCCGTAATCAGGTGAATCGGTTCTGTGGAATCCGAAATAATGTTTTCAATTCCATGATCAATCTGGTCAAGATAACTGGTCATCTTCGAAAGTGCTATATAGAAAAAAAGAGCAAAAAGTATCAGATAACCGACAACCATGAAGAAGATCTTATTGTCGCCTATCAGTTTCCAGTACAATTGCTTTGCTGTTTCTTCCTGTACATTAAATGCTTCCAGAAGACCTACAAAGGTCTCCGCAAAACTGTCATTATATACTCCGTCAATTACATAATTCAGCAGAAAGCCTCCTACCAGAACGGTAAGTGCCGTTACAAGAACCGTCTGCAGCAGGATACTGAATTTTAACTTTCGATAGTTATTCTTCAACCTTATAACCTACTCCCCATACTGTCTTGATAAAATCAGACTTCCCGGTCGGCGCACTCATCTTTTCCCGCAAATGACGGATGTGCACCATAACTGTATTGTTACTGTTTTTATAGTATTTTTCATGCCATACTTTTTCGAACAGTTCTTCCGAACTGATCACTTTTCCCCGGTTCTCGCAGAGCAGCCAGAGGATATCAAACTCAATCGGCGTAAGCGTAAGCTGCATCTCATTGTATACGCACTCATGAGAAGTACGGTTCAGAAACAATCCTCCAAAATCAATAATATCTCCTTCCTCTTTTCCCCCATCATTATACTGCGTATACCGGCGAAGCTGTGCCTTCACGCGTGCAACCAGCTCCAGAGGATTGAACGGTTTCGGAATATAATCATCTGCGCCCAGTGTAAGACCGGTAATCTTATCCATATACTCCGTCTTAGCCGTCAGCATAATGACCGGAAACGTATACTTCTGACGAATCTGCTTCAGAATCTGAAATCCATCAATGTCCGGCAACATAATATCCAGAATCGCAAGATCAATCTTCACACTGTTGATACAGTCCAGCGCATCCTGCCCGGTATAGAATTTGAATACCTTATACTGGTCATTCTGAAGGTAAAGTTCCACTACATCAGCAATTTCCTTTTCATCATCAACTACTAAAATATTCATACTACCCTCCTGTATGGGGACGGAGGATTTTTAAAAATCCTCCGTCCCAAATTAAAAATGCCCTGTCCCCTTTTGCTCATAAAGTTGTCCACATTATCCACATTTATAATTCGCAGTTTCCCACAGTTCTTGGGAAAGGTACAACATCGCGGATGTTGCCCATTCCGGTCAGATACATAACGCATCTTTCAAATCCCAGTCCGAATCCGGAATGTCTGGTGGATCCATACTTTCGAAGATCCAGATAGAATTTATAATCTTCTTCTTTTAATCCAAGTTCATTCATTCTGGTCAGAAGTTTTTCATAATCGTCTTCTCTCTGGCTTCCTCCGATGATCTCACCGATTCCCGGCACAAGGCAATCCACAGCTGCGACAGTCTTGCCATCATCATTTAATTTCATATAGAATGCTTTGATTTCCTTCGGATAATCCGTAACGAATACCGGACGCTTAAATACCTCTTCTGTCAGATAACGTTCATGCTCTGTCTGAAGATCGGTTCCCCAGGATACCTTATATTCAAATTTGTCATTATGTTTTTCCAGAAGTTCCACTGCTTCTGTATAGGTGATTCTTGCAAAATCAGAAGATGCTACGTTATGGAGCCTTTCCAGGAGCCCCTTATCTACAAAGGAGTTAAAGAAATTCATCTCTTCCGGCGCATTCTCCAGCACATAATTAATCACATATTTCAGCATGGACTCCGCAAGAATCATATCGTCATCCAGATCAGCAAATGCCATCTCTGGTTCAATCATCCAGAATTCCGCCGCGTGACGTGTTGTGTTGGAATTCTCTGCACGGAATGTCGGACCAAATGTGTAAATATTGCGGAATGCCTGCGCATAGGTCTCTCCATTTAACTGTCCACTTACCGTAAGGCTTGTCTCTTTTCCAAAGAAATCCTGTGAATAATCCACGCTTCCATCTTCATTCTTTGGGACATTCTCCATATCCAGTGTTGTGACTCTGAACATCTCACCCGCACCCTCACAGTCACTTCCTGTGATCAGTGGCGTATGCACATAGACAAACCCTCTCTCCTGAAAGAACTTGTGAATCGCATAGGCAGTCAGTGAACGCACACGGAATACTGCCTGAAACGTATTAGTCCTCGGTCTCAGATGTGAGATCGTACGCAGGAATTCAAAGCTGTGACGCTTCTTCTGAAGCGGATAGTCCGGAGCAGATGCGCCTTCCACTTCTACGGTATCTGCCTGTATCTCAAAGGGCTGCTTTGCCTGAGGTGTTGCAACCAGTGTTCCTGTCACGATGATCGCTGCTCCTACATTCAGCTTGGATATCTCTGCAAAATTATCCATTTTGTCATGGTATACCACCTGGAGTGGCTCAAAAAATGTTCCATCATTCACCACAATAAATCCAAATGTTTTGGAATCTCTGATACTTCGAACCCATCCCCCAATCGTAAGCTTCTGATCAATATACTTCTCCTTATTCTTATATAATTCTCGAATCGTTATCAAATCCATACCATTTTACTCCTTTTATTTATTCCTCATGTATATAGGCACTTTGCAGTAATTATAACACATTTACAAAATATTTTAAAGGGCAGAACAATGATCCCTTTTCCTAGTCATATGAATCTGCATATATCAACAGCATGACACCTGCTACCACAGTCAGGACAACACAAACAGGACAGCGCATGGCTGTCCTGTTCATGTATCGTTAATTCTATTCTATATTTCTTTACAGTCCAATCTCTGGAATAGCTCTGAACACATTCACAGTCCTGTCCATCACCACCTGGCTTTCACTTCCGCAGTCCAGGACTACATTCTGCATTGCTTCTTTTTCCACAAGCACAGCCACCGCATCAAGCGCTTTTAACCTGTCAATCGTAAGGAGTGCACCTACCTGTGCCGAGAAACATGCATCTTCATCCTGAAGCATTGCCGTCTGCGTTTCCACAGAATAATCCGTTTCCTTTGATTCTGTAGTCGTAACAATATGATTGTTAGCAATATAGTTGCCCTTTCCTGCAACAACATGTATAATTACCGGAACCGTTCCTGTCGGCTTAATATACTGCGTATCAATTGTTTCGGATATATGATTGGCTATCACAGAATTATGATTTCCGCTGATACGGATGAGTCCATACCGGTCATCCAGCCCATTATCATATCCCTGCATCGGCGGCCATGGCTCATGATCGCGCAGGAAATGATTGGATGAAACAAGATTTTCCGAGCAATTTCCTGTCATCACCAGCATTCCCGGATAAAAGGAATGAAATCTGTTACCGGTAACGGATGAACGCACCACACCATCAAAATGAACACTGCTTGTACCGCGCGGGAATACATTGTTTGACGTAATCAATAATCCCCCGAAGTTCTGCGCATAAATGGAATATCCATTGTACCCCGCACCAATCAGATTATCCGTAATCTTGGATGCCTGTCCTGATCCGCGAAGCTCAATACAATTGCCACACTCTGCAATAAAATTGTCATGAATGGACATAGCATCTGCATTGTAGCTCACAACTCCATGCTCCAGATAGATAATTCCCATTCCCGTAATTCTGAATGAATCCTGCGCACTTGCAATATAAATGCCCGTTTTTCCATTCATATATGTATTTTCCGGGTCATGATTCCCAGAACCATCATCAACAAAATGAAGACCGTCAATACAGAAATTTTCAAATTCTACAGAACTGATACGGGGATCTCCGCTCCGTTTTACATAAAACGCTGCTCCGGAACCTCCATCATCGCCATCCTCCGGCTTGAGTTCCACAAGCACCCGACTGCCTCCCGGCCATACTTCATGCCAACGTGACAAGTCACTCTCCGAAGTATTAAATCGAATACTGGAAGAAGTAAACCCATGCCCGGATCCCATTATTTTCAAATAGCTGATATCTATGATCACCTGCGTGCGAAGATGATAATCGCCTGACGGAATATAGATTACCGCACCCGGCTTTCCTTCCTCATTTCTGTCCTTTTCCGTCTGCCTGCTTTTAATGTCTGCAATGATACTATTAATTACTTCCCCGATATCTTCATATGGGTTTCCAACTTTCCATTCCGTTACGTCATAATAATTTTTACTCGCCATTCACAACTCCTCCTGCAAGTCTTCACTGATATGTCTTGATTATACGTTCAATTTCTATCTGAAACAATCCTTCATTCCGTAAGACTCGTACGCTTTAATCACTGCTTTTCCTCCGTATGTACGAATCTTCAGCTGATTCTGTCCATCCGAAGCAAATATATTGTTGGACTGATTCTTTCGGTACTGGTCAGTAAAGATCTCAAGCGAACTCTGATCAGAAAATATATGAACATCCAATTCTTTTTTCCCTTTCAAATTCATTACACTTCTTGAGATTCCCCTGCTCCATGCATCAGCTTCATCTCTGTCCACCCGCATTTCTGCTTTCTGGAAATCAAACAGGCACACGGTTCTTTTTCCTTCTCCACAGCGCATACTTACTTCCAGTTGATCTGCATCTGTTTCATTGAGATCTATTTTAAATTTCATCTCAAAAGAAATTCCGTCTCCTGCCGTCAGTTCTGTTTCCTCTTCTGTCACAACAAGTACATCTTCATGCCTTGGATTTTCTCGGATCATTTGTAATTCATTGATTGGTAAAAATTGTAATGTTCCATCTTCCATCATGCGTACTTCACGCGGAACGTTGAAGAATCCACACCAACCTTCTTTGTATGTCGGTCCCCAGTCTTTCCATAACGGCATCCATTCCCATTCATTAGACCAGCTGACCAAAATTCTTCTTCCGTCCGGTGCAAGAAATGACTGTGGTGCATAATAGTCAAATCCCCAGTCAATCTCATTGCAGATACTGTAGTCGAATCTCCCTGTTTTATAGTCAAAGTCTCCGACCAGATATACGGAAGTATGCTCTCCTGATTTCATGGGTGAAAATGTCAGAACATACTTGTCACCCAGTTGAAAAAAGTCCGGGCACTCCCACATAAAGCCCCATTCTCCACGACTTTCTGCCAGTACATTGAAAAATGACCAGTGAAACATATCCTTAGACCGATACAGCAATGCCTGCCCGTTATTATTACAACTGGCACCACACACCATATAAAAAGTATCCTCATGTTTCCATATCTTGGGGTCTCTGAACAATTCCGGAGTTACCCCCTCCGGCGCCTTCACTACCGGATTCCCTGAATATTTTTCAAAATGAATCCCATCATCACTGTAAGCGATGCACTGCGTCGGCTCAAAACCATTTCCTTCATTCGTGACTCCCGTATACATCAGAAACAATTTTCCGTCATGTTCAATGGCGCTTCCCGAAAAGCAACCACCTTTCTGGTGATCATCATATGTTTCACTAGGTGCAAGTGCCAGTGGGAGATACTCCCAGTGCACCATGTCATCACTGACTGCATGTCCCCAATGCATACTGTCCCAAAAGCCACTATATGGATTGTACTGGAAAAAGAAGTGATATTTTCCCCTGAAGTAAATCAATCCATTAGGGTCATTCAGCCATCCGGTCTGCGCCATAAAATGATAATGCTGACGCATTTTGCCGTTTTTTACGATATCTTTTTTTGCATCAATTTCATGTTGAGCCTTTTCAATATTTTTCAGCATTAATTCTTTAGACATAAGACTCCTTTCTCTGTTACCTTTCTATCCTTTTACTGCTCCCGCTGTCATACCACTTACAATATATTTTTGCGCTGCAAGAGATATAATCATTACCGGGAAGCTGAATACAAATGCTCCGGCGCACATTGGTCCAAGATCCAGATTATATGCAGACAGGAATCCCGCAAGGCCGACTGTAAACGTCTTTGCTTCCGTACTTGTAAGAAGCAGAGCAACAAGGAAGTCATTCCATGCAAGAAACAGTGTAAATATAAATGCAGTTGCCAGTCCCGGCGTACAAATTGGTAATATGACTTTTCTGAATGTCTGAAGGCTGCTGGCTCCATCAACATATGCCGCCTCATCCAGAGTTGTCGGTATTCCTTCATAGAAACTTAACATCGTCCACATGACAAAAGGCATATTAATAGCCGCATATACAATAACCAATGCTATCCTTGTATCATACAGTCCCAGATCACATATCAGTTCATAGATTGGAACTACAATACTTGATGTTGGTATCATTTTCAGACACAGTACAAGCACTACAAGAAAGACCGACAATTTTGCTCCGGATCGTTGAATCGCATATGCTGCAAGGGATCCTAATATAAGAGCAATAATCGTACTTAAAATGGCCGCCGTCAAACTATTAACCAGATACTGTGCTGCATCCATTCGTTCAAACAGTCCCAGAAAATTTTCCACCGAAAAAACTTTCGGAAAGAACTTCGGAGGGACAGCAATTACTTCTGAGCCAGGCTTAAAAGAACAGCACACTACATAAATATATGGGAACAGCCAGAATACCGTAAGGATCACAGACAAAGCAATTCCTATATTTTTTCCTATGCTAATTTTTCTCTTCACTTTCTTATCCTCCTTACACTTCATTTACCTGCTAGTTCAGTTTTTTCTTTGGATTCCATAAACTCTGCATAAATACCAAAGTAAATATAACTAATACAGCAATGAAGATCACAGCCATGGCACTTGCATATCCAACCTGATTATATCTTGCCAGTGTCTTATAGATAATAATACTAATGGTTTCTGATGAACTGTTTGGTCCGCCTTCTGTCATAGCCCAGATAATATCAAATGTCCTTGCCGCATCAATAATTCTTACAGACAGTGCAGTCAGCAATACCGGTTTAATATTCGGAAGTTTAATCATCATAATCTGCTGGAACATATTCGCACCATCGATTTTTGCAGCTTCCAGCATGCTGGAATCCAGCCCCTGAAGTCCGGCAAGTGTCATCAACATCATAAATGGCGTTGTCAACCATATATCTGCAATACAGCATGCAAGCAACGACCATTTTGTATCGGCAAGCCACAGAATATCACTGCTGCTTGCCAAAATTCCGACTCTTGTAAGAAGTTCATTTACAATACCAAAGCTGGAGCTCATCATCAATTTCCATGTAAGACCAGCAACCAGCGGTGCAATCATAAGCGGAGCCATCATTAGCGAGCGGATAATTTTGCTTCCACGATAATTCAATTCAAAAAACAAAGCAAAAAGCAGTCCGATTACCGTTTCTAAACCTACGGCAACAACAATATATACCACCGTGTTTTTCAGCTGTTTCAGGAATCCTCCAGCGGTAAATGCCCGTATGTAATTATCTAAGCCTATAAACGTTTTTTCTCCGGTTATTCCTATTTCAAAAAAGCTGTCAATTACCATCGTGATTATGGGATATATCAGAAACGCACCCATAAATATCGCACCGGGTAAGAAGAATAGTAATAATGTTTTTCTTGAAATTAATCTCATCTTGGTTAACCACCTTTTTAATATAGAGGGCGATCCCTCGGCACACCTGACACCTCGGAAACGCCCTCTATTATCTACTTCATTGTCAGTTATTGACCGATTGCTTCAATCTCTGCTGCTGCTGATTCCAGTGTAGACTCAATATCAGCTCCGCCAAGACAGGATTCTACAACTCCCACAAGAACTTCCTCAATCTGAGGCCATGTAGTTACCATTGGTCTTGCCTGAGACTGTGCAGCTCCTAATGTCTCAAGAACTGCTGTTGTATGTTCATTTCCTGCTTCTTTTCCTGCTTCTTCATATACAGATGTTCTTCCTGCAATCTTTAATGTAAGATCCATATAATCCCCATTATGCTCATACATATACTCAACGTATTTTTTAGCCATCTCTTTGTTAGCAGAATTCTTCATAACGCACTCATACCATGGACCTGTTGTAGCACCAACTCCTGCACTTCCGCCAATCATCGGAGCACAGCCAACTTTATCTGCGCCTAATGCTTCAACTGCTGCCGGATACTGATGGCTCCAGTTCAGCTGCATAGCAACTTTTCCATTTGTGAATAATTCCTGAGATTCAGTTGCTGCTGTTGACAGAGAATCTGCCGGTGTATAATCTGCATTTGCATTTTCAACCATGAAGTTCAGAGCATCTACGTATGCCTGATCTGTAATATTTACTTTTCCATCTTTATCAAACACAAGGCCTTCTGCTCCTGCCTGGCAGGCAAAATCAAGGAATGAGCAAACTGCATCGGAACCACTTCCAAATACGGTTGTTCCGTACATATCATCTGTTTTAAGTTCTTCTGCAAGTGCCTGATATTCTTCCCATGTTGTCGGAACCTTATCTTCCGGAATCAGATCTTTTCTGTAAATAAGAATTTTTGCATTTACCCACATTGGATATCCTAACAGGTTGCCATCAATCGTTCCGCTCTCCTGAAGTGTAGGAAGAAAATCACTTGTATCTGCATCATTAACCGGCTCAATAGCATCTTTAAATGCTGCCAGCCATACAACATCCAGACATCCCACATCGTGTGTAGCTTCCCCTGCCTTAATCTCTGTTGAAAGCTTGTCATACATACCCGTATAAGCAACTGCATCAACAACAACTTTACATCCCGTCTCTTCTTCAAATGCTGCTGCCGTCTCATTAGCTAATGCTTCTGCCGGAGAACCACTCTCAACTAAAACCGTAATGCTGTCCCCTTTGGATTCCTCTCCGGAACTCTCTTCCTCTTTAGAGCTTCCGCATCCAACCAACATAGTTCCTACCATTGCCGTTACAAGCAACAGGCTTATAAGTCTTCTTTTCATACCTTTTCCTCCTTTTTTTGACTTAGACTTATAGGTTACTTTTATATAATGACCCATTCTCAGACTACTCCTGTATATACTTACAGGATTCCGAGCTCCGGTCCATCATATTCTCCCACCTATGCCTCAACATGGAACGGGTTCCATATTGAGTAAAAAAATAATTGTTTTACCAATGATTCCTGTTTTATAGCAGTGGTGGAACCCGTTCCACATTTGCTATAAAACATAAGAGAATCATCTTCTCTATGATTTCATTATATCTTTTTTGGCATATATGTCAATACACTTTTTATCAAGAGGCGTTTTTTGTTTGTTTTCAACAATTTCATCCGTTGATTTTTATGCATATTCCATTATACAATCGTGGTGTTCCCCTTTCTAAGCAGCACACCAAGCACCACTTCTTTATTATTATACTCTTTACCTCCTATCAGATTGCGCAGCAAGCGCACGGACTCCTTTGCAAGACCCTCTATCGGCTGTACAATAGAAGTCATCTGCGGTTCGACTAATTCCGTAATAAAGGTCCCGTCATAGGCAACAAATTTTACATCTCGCGGCACTTTAAGATGTCTCCGAATCGACTCATTCATGCACTCGATCGCAAGTCCATCTGCCCCAAAAACCCCGTCAAACTCTATCCCTTTCGAGAATACGTCCCGTACAGCCTCTCTGTGATATTCTGAATCAAAGCGGTTCCATTCCAGTTCATATGTATAAGTTTTGATATGATTCGCTTTCATAATACGTTCAAACTCATAATGTCTTTCATGATACGGCGACTCAACAGCTCTTGATCCCATAAAATGAAGCACTTTTTTACAGCCATTACGAATTAACGTTTCTGCTGCCAGACGTCCGCCTTCTTTGTGATTCACTGCAACTACCGGGATATGCTCTCCAAGATATCGATCCAGCGCAACGATTGGTTTATGAATCTTTTTGTACTCTTCAACGTCAAGTGAATGAACACCCGTAATCACACCATCTACAATATGACGATTCAGCATATCCAGGTATTCCAGTTCTGCATTCCTTTCTTTTACGGTATTACAGATCATCATCTTATATCCCGCTTCATACAATTCCGCTTCCGCATAATCCACAAACTCTGTAAAAAACGGATTCGACACATTTGGCACCAGCACAGCAATGATCCCTGACCGTTTATGATAAAGATTTCTTGCCAGTTCATTCGGAGTATAATTAAGCTCCCGCATCGCAACTTCAATCTTTTCTCTGGTCTCTTCTGCAACATATCCGCTGTCGTTCAACATTCTGGATACTGTTCCTACACCGACACCTGCTCTCTTGGCAACATCTTTAATTCCAGCCACTGCTCTTCACCCTCACATTATCCCTTCTTACACTCTGATCTTATACTCTGCGGCAAATTCTTCCCCCGGCTTTAATACCTGCTCCCATTCCCGGTCTTTCAGTTCACCTGCAAACACTTCGCTGTCACAGCGTCCGTACCACGGCTCAATACAGACAAACGGAGCATTTTTCTTCGGAGGTGACCAGATTCCTACCAATGGCGCATCAAATTCTACTGCAAGAATCTCTTCCCCACTCTCATCTACCAATGCCACTCTCTGTACCTGTGCATTCTCAATCACTTTTGCATCCTTATCAAATGTATGCTCTGTAATCGGCAACAATCCGTGATATAATTCAACCGTTTCATGCTCTGCGGTAACCGTCCCTCCCTGTCCGAAGATCGTATTTACAAAGGCTTCCACATCATTGTCATCTCCATCCTGAAGCCGAATAGAATAATCCGTCTGCTTCTCATCTTTACGCAACGGACAATTAAAGGCAGGATGTGCTCCGATTGAAAAATACATATCCGTTTCTGCCGGATTCTTTACTCTCCACATGACTTTCACTCCGTCTTTCAAAAGCTGGTAGCCAATCTCCAGGCGAAACGCAAACGGATAGATCATTCTGCTGCTCTCATCATCCTCCAATGAAAACCACACTGTATCCTCTGTCCGGCTTACCGGCACAAATTCTCTGTCTCTTGCGAATCCATGCTGTCCGATCCTGTATTCCACACCATTATGCCGGTACACACCATTTTTCACTCCTCCTACAAATGGAAACAGTACCGGTGACGTCCGGTTCCAGTACGCAGGATCAGCGCACCATAAATATTCGGTATCCGTATCCATTTTATATAAAGACTTAAGCTCTGCACCATGAAGATTCACTTCAATCTTTATATATTCGTTTTTCAATACGACATCTGACATTTCAAACTACCCCTTTCAGCCTTTGCCGACTTCTGAATCTGCTGAAACCTTCTCTGCTTAACATAATATAATTTTAGTATAGCAATTATAAAAAGTCAATTTTGCAATCTGATCGTTTTTTCTTTTGCCACAGTAATTCTGACCGTCAGGCAGACAACAAAGAACTCACACATTGTGATTTGTGTGAGTTCTTTGCTGCTCTGTAATATATCAAGACAGAAGTGACTGTGTCTTCAGAAAATTTTCCGCAAATCTTTTTTCTACCGATGGTAAATTTTTAAAGTCCACTTTTTGTAGAAAACCATCCACCAAAAATAGTGTATCTTTTTTCCACGGCCATAAAATGTCTGCTCCGGCAGATAGATCGTCTTTTGTTCCGTCAGTTCAAAATGATATTTCTGAAACATTTTTCTCATCTTTTTATTTAACTGAATCTTTTTTTCCACTTCTTCCAGAAGCGCTCCACTACTCCGGGTTCCCTTCAGAACATAATCCTCATCTACGTCAAGCGTCCGAAGTTTCAGACAGTTCCGTTCGTCCTGCTTATATACAGAAACGTCTTCACTGATTTCGCTGGCAATAAAATCATATCTTTCTGCAGTTTCCCGCACATAATAAGAGACCGCTGTGTAAGGGATGTAGTACAGTTCTCCATCATAGATCGTTGTTCTTCCATATTTTGTTACCGCAATCATTGTTCGAAGAAAATCAGCCAGAACCTCTCGATTCTCACGTCCATTTTCACGCTGAAGACATTCTATTTTCATCCGATCTTCACCTCGATTTTGATTAGATTAATGCAAGGATAATACACTGAATTACAAAGAACGCAATCAATGCATATCCGATCTTGTCCAGTTTTCCAGGAACAACATAGTAACCATCAGCATCTTTTTCTTCAATCTTTCCTGCAACGACAATCTGCATCACATTGCTGATTGTCAGCTGATCTCCGGTTGCTGTCTCAAATGCAAATTCTCCGACAACTTCTTTCTGTGCTTCCCTGCGATTTGTAAGAATACTTACAATATAACCCACTGCAAACGCTACCAGGAAACCAAAGAAATTCCACCACAAAGATCCAATATCTGTACAGAGGAACATATAAAGGTCTACTATAAGGCCAGTAATAATCGCTGCAATACAGCCCTTTTCATTTCCTTTTTTACAGAATACAGCGAGTGTAAATGCACTGAGCATACATGGATAGAACATTGGTCCAATCACATTTATGATGTCAAGTACAGTTCCGAGTCCTCCGAGGAACAAAGCAAATATTGTTGCAAAAACACCCCAGAATAATGTCATATAGCGTGATACTTTCAGACATTGTTCATCTGTTGCTTCCGGTTTCCATTTTTTATAGAAATCATTAATCGTTACGGTTGCAAGTGAATTCAAAGCAGAGTCAACACTGGACATACCTGCGGCAAAAACACCTGCAGTGACCAATCCGGCAATCCCTACCGGAAGATACTGTGTAATAAAAGTAAGCATTACATAGTCAGAGTTTTCAAATGTCTTTCCACCAAACGTTGTAAAGAGGCAGATACCTGCGAACAGGAAGGCAAGTGTCTGAATCGGAACAATAAAACCTGCCAACTGGAACTGATATCTAAGGTTGTTCGCGCCAGACATCGTGAAGATCTGAAACTGGTCGGAATCGACCTTTTCCCGGAGATTCGCAGTTATATTGCCGATAATACGATAGATGCTGTTGTTTTCCAGAACCTGGAAGCCCAGACATATCTGGCATGCAGACTTCTTTTTGAAAATATCTGCTATGGTAAGACGATAAAAAAAGAAAAATATTATTCAAAACTTGATATAATTATGGGAGAAAATCTGGAATATTTTTAATTGGTATATACAATGAAATATTGCTATAATATGAACTGATTATAAAACATTTGGTATGATTTTTAAATTGCAGAAATAAAGAGCAGGAATGAAAGGAGAGAAAGGTTTGTTGAAAAAGGGAAAGAGAGTTTTGGCGGTTTTATGCGGGATATGTCTGGCATCAGGAATTTTGTCAGTGAAAGCATCAGCAACAGAGGAATTGCAGACATCCCCAATGAATGCAGAGGTGGGACAGGATGATGTGGATGCTGCTGTTGCCAGAAGCTATGGAGAATTAATCTATAGTATAGCTGTTCAGCCGGAGAGTAAAGATACTCTTTTATCTGTAAAAGAAAATTTAAGTCTTCCAATTCAAAATCTGGAAAGTGAGAAGGTACAGGAGGCAAGAGCAGAAGCATTGGCTGATCTTTACCTGAGTGTAGCGAAACAGCCGGAAATGGAATCCGGGTTATGTGAGCTGTTTGAAAGTTATTTTGGCGGAAAACCGGTAAATCCATCCGAACGCGTGCAGGCAGCTGCTGTAAAAAGTTTTGGCGCATTGCTGAAAGCAATTTCAATGAATCCGGAGGCAACAGATACGTTTTTGGATTTGGAAGAGCGACTCAGCCCGGATATTGTCAATCTGGATTCCGAAATGGTACAGGCGGCACGAGCAGAAGCATTGGCTGATCTTTACCTGAGTGTAGCGAAACAGCCGGAAATAGAATCTTTGTTGTGTGAGTTGTTTGAAGATTATCTTGGCGGGAAACCGGTAAATCCTTCCGAACGTGTGCAGGCAGCTGCTGTAAAGAGTTTGGGAGCATTGATGGAAGCGATTTCACATCAGCCGGAGACAAAGAGTAAGTTGTTGGATTTGGAAGAACAGCTTAGCCCGGATATTAACAATTTGGATTCCGAAATGGTACAGGAGGCAAGAGCAGAAGCATTGTCCTATCTTTACCTGAATGTAGCGAGACAGCCGGAAATGGGATCGGGGTTGTGTGAATTGTTTGAAGGTTTTCTTGGCTCTAAACCGGTAAATCCTTCCGAACGTGTACAGGCAGCTGCTGTAAAGAGTTTGGGAGCATTGATGGAAGCGATTTCACATCAGCCGGAGACAAAGAGTAAGTTGTTGGATTTGGAAGAACAGCTTAGCCCGGATATTAACAATCTGGATTCCGAAATGGTACAGGAGGCAAGAGCAGAAGCATTGTCCTATCTTTACCTGAATGTAGCGAGACAGCCGGAAATGGGATCGGGGTTGTGTGAGTTGTTTGAAGGTTATCTTGGCTCTAAACCGGTAAATCCTTCCGAACGTGTGCAGGCTGCTGCTGTAAAGAGTTTGGGAGCATTGATAGAGGCTATTTCAATGAATCCGGAGGGAAGAGATGCATTGATGAATTTGGAAGAGCAGTTTAGCCCGGATATTAACAATCCGGATTCCGAAATGGTGCAGGCAGTTATGACAACGCCATGCGGTAAAGTAATTGAAGCATTAGCAGAGACTCCGGATCAGAAAAAATATTTTATAGATCTCCTGAAGCAGTTGGATGTAAATATTACCAATTTTCAATCTAAAAAAGTACAGGCCGGAAAAGCAGAGGCTTTGCAATATCTTTACGTCAAAGTTGCAGAAGTTCCGGATATGGAACCGTTTCTCAGCCAGACTTTTGAAGAACTGATGGGATATCGTACCGTTTCTTTTGATTCCGATGGTGGAACTGCAGTTGAGCAGATAATGATACCTTATAATTCTTCCATAGAGAGACCGGCAGATCCTACGAAGGAAGGATGTGTTTTTGCAGGATGGTATCTGGGAGAAAACCTGTTTGATTTTAACACTTTTATTACCAGCGATATCACATTACAGGCAAAATGGACGGAAAAGGTGATGGAGTCGGAAAATAAAGGTGGCAGTCAGACTTCCGATAAGGATAAGCAAATTAATACCTCTAACCAGTCTGCTGTTAAAAAGGCTCCTGAGACAGGCAGCAATTTTATGATGGAAGTATGGATTGCTTTGATATTCTTAAGCGGAACTGTCCTGACGGGTATGATAGTTTACAGACGAAGAAATAACTGATAATTGATTATGCAGCGGGGTTTGCCAGTATGGGGAAAAAGTGGTTGACCTCGACAATATGGTTAAAGAATCCACCCTTTATGGGGTCGCGTTTTAAGACCCTATTCCCATTTTAGGAACATGCTCAATTTTGAGCTTATTCTTGCGTCCTGCTGCCAGATATGCTATATTAAAGACACAAAGAGGGAAACCGGAAGCGGCTTACCCGATTATAATGTTAAAGCTATTTTACAACAGCCGTCATTATTCGCAGTAATGGCGGCTATTTTCGTGTCCCCTTGAAAATCTGATAGCACAGACCCACAAGGGCAACCAAGAGTATACAAAACTGAATCAGATCAGAATATGTAACCATGCTATCGCCCTCCTTTCTTTCGTCCGGAGGGTGTTCCCTCCGTAAAGAAGGGTAAGCCGCCTCGCTCTGGTTTCCCATGCCGAGATTTTATCATATTCCAATCAGAGATTCAATGTCCTGCTGCCATCTTCAGCTTTATATCGTGTTACACATTCCAACTAATCCACGATATTAGAAAACCAAGCACCGATTGTGATATGACACCTCTGTATAGAGTACTTTATTTTAGTCTTTCATTAATTATCTCTCTGATTTTGTTTGCCACTTGATTATCTTTTACCAACTCGCTAACCATAAATCCTATCGCTATAAATTCATGTATATCATCGTTTTCAAAAACAGTTTTCCATTCTTCCTTGTATTTTTCAAATAGCTCTTTCATATTTTGATCATTATATATGCCGTATTTGCGTTCAATAGCATGTCCTATTTCATGAACAACCGTCAACTCTAGTTAGTCATAATCCTCTATTCTTTTCATGCCCTTAATTCCATGGTATTTTTCTTTTCCTTCAATATCAGCTTCTGGCTTCCGATTTTTATAATTTAACCACGGCAAAAGAGACAAACTATTAAAATTATATGCATTAAATACTATACAACCAGAATTAAATCCTATTGTTGTAAATACTGCATGTATGTCTGGGGAGTTTATATCCATAAATACTTTACTCCCCATTGCATCTTCTGTATATCTTTCTACACCATAAATATCATCATACTCTTTCACCGAAAGGGAATCTCCAATATACTTTAAATCAATTCCAGGAAAAAGATTCATGTATATCTCTACAGTTTTTAAAACCATCTTTATTGCATGCTTTTTACATTTTGAATGCATGCCAAAACTAATGTACACCCTTTTTCCATTTATCATCTTGCATTCTTTATATCTCATATTTTTCTCCTTAAGTATTATCAGTAAAATACCAAAGGCACCCTTCAGGATGCCTCTTTTCATTAGTTCGGTGTAGATCTTCTGTGGCCGCCAACCTTAGTCCCGTCACTTCTCTTGTATGGTTTCACTACAACGATTTTCTTGTTCTGCACACCTCGTGTGCTTGTCTTCGTCTTTGCCATGGCTTCTACAACTCCTTTCTTCCTGGATGCGTAGAAGCGTATTCAGCTGGTAAAATACGCCTCATTAGTTCTCTAGTTACCTTTTACGGGTTCAGGACCTGGACCAATCCAAATTCTGAAGGCTCTTTTACCATAAGTTTTTGCATAAATCTTTGTGCCATCCTTTGTGGTAATCCACGCACGAAAAATGTACATAGATATCCCTCCTTTTTCAGTTTTCACTTGCAAAGGCGGTACCACAATGTTACAATTATTTTGTGAGAATAATTTATAACCAGCTGACATGTGGTAACACTTTCAGCAAGCGACCAAGTACTTCGGTGCTTGGTTTTTTTCTATGTATCAAGCATTTCTGCCATCACATATTCTGTTAAGCGACTTCAAACAAATCCAGCATTCTCAACTCATACTCTGTGTAATCATCTTCTCCAAGATTCAACCATTTCCAATAATACGTATACGCATATCTTGCGGCTTGATAACTAACATCAAATCTATTCTTTATGTTATCGATGGTTATTTCTTCGCCCATATTATGAACCAATGGTGGTGGCACTAATGCATATTTTGCAAAAAACTTGGCTTCTGCCTCTTCCTCTTCACCTTCATCAATATGCCCAAGAGCAAAATGACCTATCTCATGCATAATAGTTTGATTGATTCTTCCGTAATTTTCGCAAGCGTCATTGTAATAAATACGCCACTCATTATCTTTAGTTTCAAGAGAATATCCGTCTGTACTAATCTTTAAGGCAGTTTCTTTCTTTTCATCTTCTAACGCCGAGTATGGAATTATTTTCAAATTCATTTTTAACGCCATCTCAAATGCATTTATTGGAATACACTTAATATCATACTCTATAAATGTATCAATTACTGTCTGTTTAATGTTTTCATACTGTTCATCTGATAATCGCATGTTACCCCCTGCTATTCACTCAGCAATATACTTACCAGTTCCATCTTTTCTTCCTTTGTCATCTTTGATGCATTTCTTGCAATTAATGTTTTAGCTTCTTTTAAATCTTTTTCACGATCATCTTCTGCATTTCCCAAAAGATAATCTACTGTTGTATCAAGTGCTTTTGCAATTTTCATAAGATTTACCCCTCTTGGAACTCGGTCACCTTTCACATAATGTGAAATTGCTGATTCTGTTATTCCTGTTGCTACTGACAACTCTTTTTGACTCATATTAAGTCTTGAAAGCAATGCTGTAATCCTGTTGGTTATTTCCTTTGACATTTCCGTCCCTCCTAATAGTAATGGTTTGTTAGGCGTTTGCGAAACGCCACAAGCCGCATAAATACGGCATTTTTTAACTACAAAAAACAAATAACCCCTCACCGGATATGGTATAATAGAGTTGACGAGAAACTATAAACCATACATCCAAGAAAG
>NZ_JAFBIZ010000109.1 GCF_021531995.1 Faecalicatena contorta | reverse complement strand
TTTATTAAAGTACGTCAAAAAATAGAGAAGATGTCCACATTTCTGAGGATCTTCTCTATTTTTAACAAAAAGCGAGGGAGCCTCGCTCCATAACTGACTAATCAGTTATTTTGCGACACTCCCTTTTTCGATGTCATCAGTTTTTGTTGGATATATTTCATCTGCTCTGTTAATATAGAGGTAACGAATCATGCAATTAATTGTTGGAGGAAATGACGATGACACTAGAAGAGATTCGAAGACAGATAGATATGGTAGATTCTCAGATTAAACCGCTGTTTTTACAGCGTATGGAATGTGCCGGACATGTAGCGGAGGAAAAAGCAAAGACTGGCGGTGATGTATTCGTCCAGGAACGAGAACGGGAGATCATTGAGAAACGCACGGCGGATGTAGAGGAAGAGATCCAAGGGGAATATGCGGCTTTTTTGAAACATCTGATGAGTGTCTGCAGGAGACATGAATACGGATATCTGGAGCAGATGCAGGCAGAGGTCGTGGATGGTGCCCTTGCTGCTGCAGGATTCTGCAAAGAAAAGGCACATGAAAAGGTGAGAATTACCTGTTCCTGCAATGCCGGACATAGTGACCTGCATCTGTATCTGAATATGGCGGCGCTGAATCAGATTCGGATAGAGAAGATGAATGTAGTGACTGAGCAGGAGGAGCAGGTGATCGATATGACACTTGCGGGCAATGTAAATGATGGAAATATGAGGCAGTTTCTCTGTCAGATCGGGAAAGAAGCGGATCATTTCCGCATTCTGACACTGGAATAAGAGAAAGGAAGAGAATGCACATGGATAAAAAAGAATTGGCACTGGAGGTCATTGGACGATTGAAAAAAGAATATCCGGATGCCGGGTGTACGCTGGATTACGACGATGCATGGAAGCTTTTGGTAAGTGTGCGCCTGGCTGCGCAGTGTACGGATGCGAGAGTGAATGTAGTCGTAGAGGATCTGTATGCAAAATATCCGGATGTCAATGCGCTTGCGCAGGCTTCACCGGAAGAGATCGAAGAGATTGTAAGACCCTGTGGTCTTGGAAAGAGCAAGGCACGGGATATCAGTGCCTGCATGAAGATGATAAGAGATGAGTATGACGGTAGAGTTCCGGATGATTTTGACGCACTTTTGAAACTTCCGGGAGTCGGAAGAAAAAGTGCGAATCTGATTATGGGAGATGTCTTTGGAAAGCCCGCAATTGTGACGGATACACACTGTATCCGCCTGACCAACCGCATCGGTCTGGTAGACGGGATCAAGGAACCGAAAAAAGTTGAGATGGCATTATGGAAGATCATTCCGCCGGAAGAAGGAAGCGACTTCTGCCATCGGCTGGTATACCATGGAAGAGATGTCTGTACGGCGCGTACAAAGCCATATTGCGAGAAATGCTGTCTGGCAGATATATGTGCGAAAAATGGAATCTGATATACGAAGCAATACAAACAGCGGTCAACAAATTACAGGAGAATAAGAAGATGGCAGAAGTAGTAGAGATATTGGATGAACTGCAGAACAAGGCAAGAAAAGACGAGCAACTGAGAAAAACACTCCTTGCAACGAGAGAAGAAGCAGACCCTGTTGCGGCATTTTGCAGAACCTGTCGGGAGATGGGGTATGAATTATATGAGATGGAATTGATCGTAGCAGGGGAAGAATTTCATGCGGCAATGAAAAGAAGTACCAATGGAGGCGGCGAGAATTCACCGATGCTGAAAGATGAAGATGATTTTTACGAACTGTTTTTTTCGAATCTGGAAAAATAGGACGTCTCATAGGTGGAACGGGGGACAGCTGTATCATCTAGTGCTGTCCCATTGATTTTATAGAATTCAGGAATTCCATGTCATCGGCCTGAAGCTTTACATTGGTGCAGTAGTTCCTGCCTTCCGGTGTAGTGACATTGATCTCGATCACAGTACCTTCCATAAGTGCATTCTGGGATACTGCGTTTAGAAACATCGGAAACTTTGGATGATTCGCACGAAAATGATCCATGCCGCTCTTTAGTTTCTGTATCATGGCAATCTGATTAAAATCCATAGAAAAACCTCCTGTATGTATACTTTGTTTTTTTTGATATAAAGGGAATTATAATAGATATGCAACAGGAAGTCAAAGGAGAATCCAGAAATGAATCGGGAATATGTATAAGGATCTGAATTGTGAAAAAGTTAGACAAATTTAACAGAATGTTCCTTTTTATTTAAGAGAAAGAGCGTATAATGTCTTTCAGACATATGAGGAGGTTACGATATGAAACGAAAGGGCAGATATAACGTAACAGAAGAGACGTTTGATTATGAGATAGAGCGGAATCCGACAACAAGATATCAACCGGATTATAAAGAGGGACTTACCAGTCGTCAGGTGGCAAAGCATAAAAAGGACGGATGGAAGAATGTAACCGTTGATCCGCCGGCACAGACGACGAAGGAGATTATCCATCAGAATGTATTTACTTATTTCAACCTGATATTTGCAGTTCTGGCAGTATTACTTTGTATGGTAGGATCTTTTCGTAATCTTACCTTTTTACCGGTAATTATTTTTAATACATTGATTGGTATTGTTCAGGAAGTGAGGGCAAAGAATGTTCTGGAAAAGCTGAATATGCTGAATGCACCACATGCCAATGTTGTACGTGACGGCAAGGTGTCAAGAGTCGATTCGGAAGAGCTGGTGCTGGATGATATCGTAATATTTAAGGCGGGAAATCAGGTCTGTGCAGATGCAGAGGTTGTAGAGGGGAATGTACGGGTGAATGAATCTCTGCTTACCGGTGAATCTGATGAGATTACGAAAATACCAGGGGATCATCTGATGTCCGGAAGCTTTATCGTAGCGGGAGAGTGTCATGCAAGACTGGATGCGGTCGGTGTGGACTCTTATATCTCAAAGCTTACACTGGAAGCGAAAGCAATGCAGAAAGGAGAGCAGTCGGAGATGATCCGCTCTCTGGACAAGCTGGTCAAGCTGGTTGGAATTGCATTGATTCCGATAGGAATCGTCTTGTTTGTACAGAGCTTCTTCTTTAACGGAGAAGAATTCCGCAGCAGTATTACATCCATGGTCGCAGCAGTGATCGGTATGATCCCGGAGGGCTTATATCTGCTGGCAAGTGTGGCACTTGCAGTTAGTTCGATGAAGCTTGCAAGGCAAAAGGTTCTGCTTCATGATATGAAAAGTATAGAGACGCTTGCGCGCGTTAATGTACTGTGCGTGGATAAGACCGGAACGATTACGGAGAATTCCATGAGTGTACAGGAACTGGTTCCGACTTCAGAATATAAAGAAGATACCATGCCGGAACTGTCGAAGATGCTGGGAGACTTTACTGCGGCTATGAGCAGCGACAACAGTACGATGGAGGCACTAAAGGAGTATTTTAAAGAGGGAACCGGGAAAAAAGCAGTTTCTGTGACTGCATTTACCTCTGCAACAAAATATAGTGGCGTTACTTATGAAGAGGAGACTCATGTACTGGGAGCTCCGGAGTTCGTCCTCAGAGATGATTATGATACATATCAGGAGGAAATTCAGGAGTATGCGAAAAAGGGATACCGAGTGCTGGTGTTCGGAACGTATGAAGGAACGCTGGACGGGAACCCGCTGACGGAAAAGGTAACGCCTCTTGGGTATGTACTTCTTGCCAATCCGATCCGTGAGGAGGCGCCGGAGACATTTGCCTACTTTGCGGAGCAGGGTGTGGAAGTGAAGGTTATCTCCGGAGATAATCCGCTGACTGTGTCTGAAGTTGCGAAAAAAGCAGGAATTGTCGATGCAGACCACTATGTGGATGCGACAACTCTTGAGACGGATGAAGAGATCGCAGATGCGGTTGCAAAATACACTGTGTTTGGGCGTGTGACACCGAATCAGAAGCGCCAGTTTGTACAGGCTCTGAAAGAGCAGGGAAAAACGGTTGCCATGACAGGGGACGGTGTCAATGATGTACTTGCGTTGAAAGATGCGGATTGCAGTGTGGCAATGGCATCCGGTAGTGATGCTGCGGTACAGGCTTCCCAGGTTGTTCTGCTGGAATCCAATTTTGCATGTATGCCTTCTGTTGTACTGGAAGGACGTAGAGTGGTCAATAATATCCAACGGTCAGCCAGTCTGTTTCTTGTGAAAAACATATTTTCATTCCTGTTATCGTTGTTCTCTGTGATATTTATGATTACCTATCCTCTGGAACCTTCACAGATATCACTGATCGGTATGTTTACGATTGGAGTACCGGGATTCTTCCTGGCATTCCAGCCGAATAAAGAGAGGATTAAAGGGCATTTCCTGACGAATGTTCTGTTAAAGGCGCTGCCGGCAGGTCTTACAGATGTTCTGATCGTAGGAGCGCTTGTGGTGTTTGGTCAGACATTCGGAGTGAATTCAACGGATATATCAACAGCAGCAACAATACTTCTGCTGATTGTAGGTTTTATGATCCTGTATAAGATCTGCCAGCCTGTCAATATATATCGTGGAGTCATCTGGGTTGGATGTATGATCGGCTGTGTACTTTGCTGCATCTTTCTTCCGGAATTATTTGCCATTACGGGCATGTCGAAAAAATGTATCATGCTGTTTGTGGTATTCTCAATTGCCACAGAGCCGATCCTTCGATATCTGACCTTGTTGATCGGGGGCCTTCGAAAAGGCTATCGGAAGCTGCGTCACAGAGAGGATGACGAATAGAGAAATGGAGGAACATATATGGAACTGAAGATTGTATTGGGAGACATTACGAAGAGTGATTGTGATGCGATCGTGAATGCCGCAAATACATCCCTGCTTGGAGGGGGAGGTGTCGATGGGGCGATCCACAGAGCAGCAGGTCCGGAGCTTTTGGAAGAATGCCGTACCCTTCACGGCTGTCCGACCGGAGAGGCCAGGATTACAAAAGGCTATCGCCTGCCTGCGAAGTATGTGATCCATACGCCGGGACCAATCTGGCAGGGTGGCAGATACGGAGAAGAAGAACTGCTTGCGTCCTGTTACAGAAGCTGTCTGGAACTGGCAACAGAACATGGAGTAAAAAGGATAGCATTCCCATCCATCAGTACCGGAATCTATGGATTTCCTTTAGAAAAAGCAGCGCCGATCGCAATCCATACTATCCGCACGTTCTGTAAAGATCATCCTCAGATAGAAGAAGCCCGGATGGTGTGTTTTGATCAGCGCACAAAGACATATTATGAAAAGGCTTTATAAGGTACACGGCATATCCAGAACATTGCCGTCAAGGTCTTTCCAGAGAAATGCTCCGTCATAGATCATGTATCCGTGTACGGAGTTTTCTTTTGGGATAGATACGGAACCTGGATTCATATAGATATAAGATCCCATATTCTTGTTGGCAGGAATATGGGTGTGTCCGTTCAGAAGAATATCCCCTTTTTTTAGCATCGGTGGATTTTGTGGATTGTGATGGTGACCGTGCGTGGCGAATATGGTGTGGCTGTCGAGTTCCAGCAGACAGTAATCTGCAAGGATCGGGAATTCCAGAACCATCTGATCTACTTCTGTGTCACAGTTGCCGCGAACACAGAGAAGTTCCTGCTTCATGGCATTCAGCATGGAGATGACTTCTTTGGGCTGATAATCCTTTGGAAGATCATTTCGGGGACCATGATAGAGGAGATCGCCAAGCAGAAGGAGACGGTCTGCTTCTTCCCGTCGGTAAGCTTCGATCATTTTTTTGCAATAATAAGAAGAGCCGTGAATATCGGATGCAATCATTAATTTCATAATACAAATACCTCGCTTTATCATCATAAAAGGATTGTAGCATAGTTTACGGACGGGGTCAAAAGATGTTATACTGATACCGGTTGTCGGATATGAAATGAAGAGGTGGAATGTGATGCGGATAGAATATGCAGTAGAAAAAGATGTTGTTACGATTATGGCATTGATGGATCTTGCAAAAGAAATGACGGAGAATAAAGAATGGTACAGTACAGATGATGAAGCATTTGTGAGAAGGCATCTTACGGAAGAGGGATTTATATTGAAAGCAGTAGATGAGGATCAGCTGGCGGGATTCTTCATTGCACGATATCCCGGGGATGCAGAAGATAACCTCGGGAAATACTGGAATCTGACGAATGCAAAGCTACATCAGGTTGCGCATATGGAATCAGCGGCGGTACATCCGGATTATCGCGGAAGAGGGATTCAGAAGGAATTAATGGCCCGGGGAGAAAGAATTCTGAAACAAAAAGGGTATTATTATCTTATGGGAACAGCACATCCGGATAATGTATACAGTGTCAATAACTTCTTGAAGCTTGGATATGAGATTCTTACAAAGACAGAAAAATACGGAGGCCTTCCGAGATATGTATTCGGGAAAGTGATGATTCATTAGATGATGAGAAAACCAGAAAGAAATTTCTGGTTTTTTTGTAACGAAAATAAAGTATGGAAGTCTGTATAGGTAAAGAAACGAGGAGGTGAGAACGTTGCAATTTGAGGATGTATACAAATTATATTATCGAGATGTGTACTATTATCTGCTGTCAATGACCGGTGATGCACAGACCGCTGAGGATCTTACGCAGGAAACGTTTTACAGGGCACTGAAATATATCGATCGCTTTAAAGGAGAGTGTCATTTTAAGACCTGGCTTTGTCGAATCGGGAAAAATGTGTATATTTCCTGGAAAAAGAAGCAAAAACGTCTCACCGGAGGGGAAGTGAATCTGGAGAATATCAATGAGACAGAAGTGAAAGTAACTGTGAGTGAAGAAAAAACCACACCGGAATCCCGGTATATTCTGAAAGAGGAGGCGTTATCTATTTACAGAATATTACATATATTAGAAGAACCATACAAAGAGGTATTTATACTGAGAACACTGGGAGAATTATCATATAAAGAAATCGGAGAAATATTCGGACATGAGGAAGGCTGGGCGAGAGTTACCCATTACCGGGCAAAAATAAAGATTCAGGAAATGATAAAGGAGGAGCCATCGATGAAAGAAAAAGAATGTGCCATTGTACAGGATCTTCTGGTGCTGTATGAAGATAATGTACTTCACGAAGAAAGCAGACAAATGGTTGAGGAGCATATACGAGGCTGTGAAGAATGTATGAAGATATATGAAAATGGCAGGAAGGATCTGAAAGTGAGTGATACACATAAGGAGCCTTCCGAGGAAGACCAGGCGGACCAGGCGGCGCGTATTATGAAAAAATTTAAGAAAAGGATGACTTTTAAAAGTATATCTGTCTTAGGGGTTATATTGGCGGTGATTATCCTGGCAGTTGCGGTGACCAATGAGGTTTGTAATCGTCTGTCAAATAATAACTGGGGAATTATTGGCATGGTTTATACGATACCGACAGATCAGATTAAGATTACTGAACTGTACCGGTTGAAGAATGGAGACATCTATTGCACATTGGAATCAGATAAGAAGATTGGAATCTATCAGTATAGCGATTTTATGATACCGGAAGATGAAGTTGATCGGAATACAGAGGATGCATCACTGGAAATCTGTTTTCGTCAGCTGACACCATGGGAAAGCGGGAATCATGTAAAGTTTCATCAGATGACAGCAATTTTTTCTACGGAACGTCTGGGTGTGCAGGAAGAAAGCGGAAAAGAATTTATTCAGCGCTGCAGTGAAATCAGATATCGTGGAAAGACCGAATCAGACTGTATGACCATTTGGAAAAGAGGACAGAAAGTAGAGGAAGCTCCGGAGGAGATAGAACGAAAAGCAATTGCCGAATATGTACGGAACGATCAGATAGAGGAAGCTGTTCGGGAATGTGAAAATCTGGGTTGGGACAGCGGAGAAGAAATTGTGAAGATATATCGGGAAGACCTGAATATCAGTCATACATATTCAATCGGTTATGATGTTAGAGATAGTGTCGTATTTTCAAATAACTATGAGACGATATTACTGCCGCAGTCTGAGGAGCATTAACTTCAGGGAAAAGAGAGAGTTGCTTTTATACAGGGGATTCAGTCCTCTTTTGTGGCGGGATATTATATCTTATGATATAATAAAGATGAGAAGGCAATAAGCAGTGAATCACAAGGTGTATTCTTACAAAGGAGGAATTCATATGACAGAAGATCTGATAAAAGAAATAAAACATATTCAACAATGTCTGGTTAACAAAGAATCCGAAGGAGAAGAGTGGGAAGAGAAGATGAATGCCGTTCACAAGCTTGAGGAAGTGGCGGATTATCTGAAAGACGCGCTCGGAAAAGGCATCGAATTCTAAGAAATATGGAATTCTGAAAACAGACATGCGAGGGGAGTTATACATAATGACAGAGGCACTGATATTTGACATGGATGGTCTGCTCTTTGATTCGGAGCGGATCGTCCAGCGATCCTGGGAAGAGGCAGGCAATGAACTGGGAATTCCACATATGGGAGATCAGATCTACCATACGCTTGGGATGAACCGGGCCGGCAGGTATGCATACTTTGCCAGAACAATCCGGGAAGACTTTCCGTTTGAAGAGTTTGGAAGACTTGCAAGTGTCAGCTTTTACAGAATCGTGGAACGGGAGGGACTTCCGATGAAGCCGGGTGCGGGAGAACTGCTGGAATATGCAAAACAGCAGGGATATAAGATGGCTGTTGCAACATCGTCGAGCAGAGCATATGCACAGAAGAATCTGGAAGATGCAGGGATAGAATCGTATTTTGACGGAGCTGTATTTGGAGATATGGTGCAGCATGCGAAGCCGGATCCGGAGATCTACTTGAAAGCAGCAGAATGTATCGGTGTAACACCGGGATCCTGTATTGCACTGGAAGATGCACCGGGAGGAATCCGATCGGCGCATGCAGCCGGGATGCTTCCGGTTATGATACCGGATCTGGTGGAGCCGACGGAGGAGATCCTCTCTCTGGTATATCGAACATTTCACTCACTGAAAGAAGTGATCCCTTTTCTGGAATCTTTATAACGGTATCTTAATTATGATAAAAAGACGGTGCAAAACCGGGATATACACATAGTATCTCTGTTTTGCAACCGTCCTTTTTTGTGCTGAAAGAGATTAGCGATCGTTGGACTCCCATCTTCCGGATGCACCGCATGGAAGTACAAGGCCGGAATGTGTGACCGGAAGTCCGATCTCCTGGGAATCTACATGTCCGTTCCATTTCTTTAGCTCTGTTCCGAGCATGTAGGTAAGAACTGCCGGAGCAAGTCCGGTGGTATAGGAGTTTACCAGGAAGAAGAGAGGATCATCCGACAGAATCCGGGTACAAAGTTTGATCAGAGGATGGATCGCATCTTCAATCTTCCAGATCTCACCCTTCGGGCCACGTCCATAGGAAGGCGGATCCATAATAATGGCATCGTAATGATTGCCCCTTCGAATCTCACGTTCTACAAATTTTACACAGTCATCGACCAGCCAGCGGATTGGCTTGTCAGACAGGCCGGAGGAAGCAGCATTTTCCTTCGCCCAGTTCACCATACCCTTGGAAGCATCCACGTGTGTAACACTGGCTCCGGCAGCGGCAGCGGCCAGCGTTGCTCCGCCGGTATAGGCAAACAGATTCAGCACATTGACCGGGCGTCCGGCATTTCGAATCTTTTCGGAGAACCAGTCCCAGTTAGCAGCCTGTTCCGGAAATAATCCGGTATGTTTGAAACTGAATGGCTTCAGGTTGAAAGTTAAATCTTTATAATGAATCTGCCACTGTTCCGGAAGGTCAAAGAATTCCCATTCCCCGCCGCCTTTTTTGCTTCTGTGGTAGTGACCGTTCATATGCTTCCAGCCACGTTCGGTCTTAGGTGTATCCCAGATGACCTGCGGATCCGGACGTACCAGAAGGTACTCTCCCCAACGTTCCAGTTTTTCACCCTTACTGCAATCTATTACTTCATAATCTTTCCACTGATCTGCAATCCACATACTCTATAATCCTCTCTTTATAGCGATATTAATATAAAAATACAATCTGCTGTATTAGAATTTCAATAGGATTATAGCATGGGGAAAAAGAAAAGAAAAGTCGGAATTAGTGCACAGGGACAGTGTCTGCGGGATTGCCGGGGATATAGACTTTTAAATTATTAATTTCAGATAGCTATTATTGGAATGAGGAATCTAGCCGTAGAAAAATGCTGAAATAATTTGGTTTTTCAGATAGAATTCTCTGAAAGGGATTATCTATCTGCTGAAAATGGCTAAAACCAGGAGGAATTTTCATCGAGAAAAGCTTGAAATCATAATTCTATTTGCTTTCGGCACTTAAAATGAGGAAAAAGGACAGGAAAAAAGCATCTGATTTTGGCGGAAAATAGAAATCTATCTGCAAATTCACTTTACAATTTTATTCTGAGGAAGGCTCTAAAAAAGAGAAAAATAT
>NZ_JAFBIZ010000108.1 GCF_021531995.1 Faecalicatena contorta | reverse complement strand
ATATATACATGCAGATATAGTTCATCGGTAGAACGCCAGCTTCCCAAGCTGGAGAGGCGGGTTCGATTCCCGTTATCTGCTTAGAAAAGGCTAAGAACACTGAAAAACAGGTATTCTTAGCCTTTATTGATTCTTTATGATTGCCGCCTCAGCATTACCCCAGTGTAAATGGCGGCTGATTCAAAGGAAAGTTCTTATTATAATAGGGGTCTCCTGCATCCAGGACATCCTGCCATTTTCTCTGAAATCTCCGAACCTCTCCCTCAAACCGTTTTATCTTTTCATCGGTATCTTCATACCCTCTTGACTTGGATTCATAGTGGTACCACTCAGAAAAAGCATTAAATACGATCAGCTTTCCGATACTTCTTAGCTTCAGACAATAATCAATATCATTGCAGGCAACCACAAACTGTTCGTCAAATCCTCCCACTTCTCTGAACAGTGTTTTTGTTGTCATCATACAGGCAGCCGTTACTGCACTGTAATTGCAGTTGATTCTTGCCCGCACCATATATCCATAATCATTGCGTCCGATTCCAGTATTGACGTGACCGGCATAATTGCCAAATCCGATCACTACACCTGCATGCTGCACCGTATCATCCGCATACAGAAGCTTGGCTCCAACAGCTCCTACTTCCTTTCGCATACAGTGTCCGAGCATTTCTTTTATTGCATCTTCACTGATCATCTCTGTATCGTTATTCAGGAACAGAAGATATTCTCCCTTTGCATATTTTACTCCATAATTATTGATCGCGGCATAATTAAATGTATCGTTCCATACGATCACTCTTACTTTGCTGCAGATTTTCTGAATATGCTCATAATATGCAAATGTTTCCTTCTTCTCGCTGTTATTCTCGACAATGATAATTTCGAAATTCTGATACGCACTTCTGGTCAGTAGAGAAAGGATACACTTATCCAGATCCCTGACATGGTCCTTGTTCGGAATGATCACTGAAACCAGAGGATTATTGCTCACAGCATACTTTACATGATACATGCCCCACAATCCGACATGCTCTACTTCTGCATCTACATCCATCCGTTTCAAATGATCTTCAATAGCTCTTTTCCCCGCTTCATAAGCATACATCTTACTTGCCGGATCCCCGGCAACGGAATTCATATGGATTCTCCAGTGATACAGAATCATCGGGATATGCCTGATCTTATCCGAATTTTCAATACAACGAAACATAAAATCATAATCTTGAGATCCGTCATATTCGCTTCTGAACCCTCCGACCTTATCCGCAATCTCCTTTTTCACAACAAAAAAGTGCGTTATATAATTATGTGATCTGAAAAGATCCATACTGAAGTCTGGTTTAAAATTCGGATCCATATGCTCCTTCGTATCGGCCGATATCTTATCCTCATCCGTATACAAAATATCATATTTCTCATGCTGCATGGAACGGACCAGCTCATACAGTGCATCCGGCGCCAATATATCATCATGATCAAATAATCCGATATATTTTCCTGTCGCAAGTTTCATCGCACAGTTTGTATTCCCGGCAATGCCCAGATTTTTTTTCAGAATTGTAAACTTAATTCTCTTGTCTGACGCAGCATATTTTGCAAGTTCTGCTTCCACAGAAGCATCCCCTTCGCTCCCATCCGCAATACACAGTTCCCAGTTTCCATAGGTCTGGGCTCTTACTGAATCGATCATTTCTCTCAAATATGGAAGAGGAGTCCTATACACAGGCACGATGATACTGATCAACGGACAATACTGAAACACCGTATTTCTCTGCTCCGTCAGCTCCTGTTCCGAAGCTCTGTGTTCTTCATACCACTCCTGATACGGAATTTCTGTACTGTTTACTTTTCTGACAATATATTCTTTCAGATGCTTCACACCATTTTTCTTAACATATACTGCCAGTTTTTTTGCGTACCGGGGGCGCATATATCTCATGGATGCATGGACAAATCCCGCTTTCTCCTTAATATCCTGCCTTCTCAGTATATTTTTAACATCGATTAAAATCTTCCTTTTTTTCACCTGATCTGAGATTTCAAACAGATACTTGTGCGCCTCATCTCCTTCAAACTCCAGACGATAACCACAGTTTTTATCATTTTCTGATGCAAGTCCTATCTCGACCAGATCAGGTCTCGCACTTTTTCTGACATTCAGCCTGATCTGTTCACCATCCTCATTTCGGATTCCATATTCAAGAGAATGATTTCCGTTTGATGATGATGCCCAGCCTTCCATCACAAGCTTTGATTTCTTCTTCTCAATTCTGTCAATATGATAAGTAATCATACTGCAGTCCCGGATTTTATTGAGTTCTTTTTTCTCAAGGTGCACGATACAGATTTCTTTTTTCCCGTTGCATGCAAAAATGCTGACAGATTCAGGATCTTCCGTTTCCAGAGGAACTGTCAGATAAAATCCCGCTTTTCCATGGAGGGGATATCTGGAATATTTTCTATATACATCCGTTCTGGCAACTCTGTTTACAGAATAATCTGCTTCACGGTTATTCAGCAATACCTTAAATGTAATCTCCAGTCCGTCTGTATCCAGAGCCCATCCTCCGACACGCACATATCGCTCTCTGGCATTCGTTCTGTATTTTTCTGTATCTATATAATACTTTATGCTCATATCTCATGCTCCCAAACATCATGATATTGTGAAATATTTTGATTATAGCATTTTTTTTATTCTCCTGCAAACGGTATCCCGACCCTCAAAGAAATCATGAATACATAGGGAACCATTATAGGAATAATACTGTAAAATTCTGTAAAAATCTGCTATGATAGGTTAATCGATTATATTTGGGGAGGTACCTTCATGATCTCTGCAATTGGATTATGCATAAAAGCATTAAAAAAGGAACCCTACTCCGGTTCCTGTCATGGAATGCGTTTTTTCTTGTCCGCTGACAAAGAAACTCTGCATGTCTGGATCTACCCGGAGCCCTGGTGCTTTGAACAGACCCCGGACAAGGACAAGACACAGAAAGATTTCCCTTTCACGCAGGAAGGGCTGGATGAAGCACTTCTGTGGCTTGAGGAAATGTTCGAAAGCAGGCGCTCCTTCTGGGAACAGAAGGAAAAGGACAAGATGAAAATATTCCTTGGTTCTTAAGTATTATTATTTGACGGCAACAAATATATATTTCAGATATTTACGTTCTTTATGAGGATCAATGACATTGACAATACTTAAGCTGTATACATCCGAACATGGAATCAGATTTTCTTTTTTCAGATATGCAGCAATCGCCCGGTAATGATCTCGGATATCTCCGTCGCTGTCTCTTACTACAGATACAACGGCTCTGCGTGAGGGAAGCTGTATGATGTCATCCCCTTTTGCATGCTCATCTGCAAAGCTGAAGATATGCTTATACGAATACTCGTCCGCCAGAAACCGTCCGATATCTATGGACGCACCCATGGGAAATGTCTGCACACCCGGTCTTTGACATCGGTTCTGGTGATGACGGAATTATCTGTCATGTCTACAAAGACACGGTTGCTAATCCTACCTCCGCTAATGTAGAAGCAGCAAGAGAGCAGTATCTGCAAAAGAGTTGCCAGGCATTAATTGCATTTGGCGGCGGTTCTTCCATGGACTGTGCAAAAGCTGTCGGTGCCCGCCTTGCACGTCCAAAGAAATCTCTTGCAAAGATGGAAGGTCTGCTTCATGTTGCAAGAAAGCTTCCGCTTCTGATCGCAGTACCAACCACTGCCGGAACTGGAAGTGAAACCACTCTGGCAGCCGTCATTACAGATGCAAAAACTCATCACAAATATCCAATCAATGACTTTGCCCTGATTCCGGCTTATGCAGTATTGGAGCCAAAAGTAACACTTGGTCTTCCGCCGCAGCTAACTGCAACTACCGGTATGGATGCATTGACTCATGCGGTGGAGGCCTACATCGGACGTTCTACAACCGGACAGACACGCACCGCCTCCATAGAAGCAATCCGGCTGATCTTTGAAAATCTCCCGATTGCCTATCAGGACGGCCGCAACCAGCAGGCACGTGCCAACATGCTGCGCGCTTCTTATCTTGCAGGAACTGCTTTTACGAAAAGCTATGTCGGATATGTACATGCAGTCGCACACAGTCTCGGCGGCAGATACGGAATTGCCCACGGGCTTGCCAATTCTGTACTCCTTCCGATTGTACTGGAAGCCTACGGCTCTGCCGCTCATAAAAAGCTTGCAGCTCTTGCCCGTATCTGCGATTTATCTGACTCAGACAGCGATGCCGAAGCAGCAGACGCATTTATCACCCATATCCGTGATATGAATCTTGCGATGAAGATCCCGACTACACTTCCGGGAATTCAGACGGAAGATATTCCGCAGCTTGTACAATACGCGGATCACGAAGCCAACCCATTATACCCGGTTCCCGTTCTCTGGGGAGCCGGCCAATTAGAACAGATGTATCATAAAGTTCAGGAGGGAGCCAACTATGACCGAACAGGAAATACAGATCATTCTGGAAAAGCAGCGTAAATTCTTCGCAACAGGACAGACAATTCCTGTCTCCTATCGTCTGGAAATGCTGAAGAAACTAAAAGAATCTATCATAAGACATGAATCTGATCTCAACGAGTCCCTGCAAAAGGATCTCGGAAAAAGCCGCATGGAAAGCTATATGTGTGAAGTCGGACTTACCCTGTCTGAACTCACCTGGATGCAGAAGCATCTGAAAGGTCTTGCAAAAGAAAAACGTGTTCCTACTCCGCTTGCACAGTTTGCAGCGAGAAGTTTTCAGTCTCCTTCGCCTTACGGAACGGTATTGATTATGAGTCCCTGGAATTATCCTGTTCTCTTAACCATGGGGCCGTTGATTGATGCCATCGCTGCAGGTAATACAGTTATTGTAAAGCCCAGTGCTTATGCACCTGCAACCAGTTCTGTTATGAAGCAGATTCTGGAAGACTGTTTTCCTGAAAAATACGTTGCTCTGATCACCGGCGGACGTACGGAAAATCAAGCTCTTCTCAATCAACGCTTTGATAAGATCTTCTTTACCGGCGGAAAAACAGTCGGAAAAGAAGTACTTCGCCACGCCGCAGAATATCTCACCCCCGTGACTCTGGAGCTTGGAGGCAAGAGTCCGTGTATCGTAGATCATACAGCAAAGATACCTCTTGCAGCCAAAAGAATCGTATTCGGCAAATATCTGAACTGCGGACAGACCTGCGTTGCTCCGGATTATATCTTATGTGACCGCAGAATCTGCCAGGATCTGATCGAGGCCATAAAAAAAGAGATTCGGATTCAGTTTGGGAAAAATCCCTTAAAAAATCCCGATTACGGCAAGATCATCAACGAAAAACATTTTCAGAGGCTTCTCGGATTGATCCAGAAAGACAAACTGGTCTGTGGCGGTCAGTCTGACCCGTCTGCACTTCGGATTGCTCCTTCTGTTATGAGAGATGTAACCTGGGAAGATGCTGTGATGGGAGAAGAGATCTTCGGCCCGATTCTGCCGGTTCTCACCTATGATTCACTGGATGAAGCTATTCACACCGTTGAATCCCATCCACATCCGCTGGCACTGTATTTTTTCAGTGAAGACAAAGCGACCCAGAAAAAAATTCTGGATCGCTGTCACTTTGGCGGCGGATGTATCAACGATACCATCATCCATCTTGCTACCAGCGCCATGCCTTTTGGCGGCGTAGGGGAAAGTGGTATGGGCGATTATCATGGAAAGTCCGGTTTTGAAACATTTACACACATGCGCAGTATTGTTGACAAAAAAACCTGGATGGATCTCCCGATCCGCTATCAAAAGTATACCCGTTTAAAAGAAAAAATGCTGCGGTTATTTCTCCGGTAGGCATACCTGATTCAGTTCTTCCTGCATCCTGCGGAAAAACTCTGAGGTATGCCAGCCGTCCATGGCTGCATGTGCAATCGTCAGAGTCAGCGGAAGGGTATAGCTTCCATCCCGTTTCTCATACTTTCCAAAAGTAATGATCGGGAACAAGGCTACTCTGTCTCCAGACGTAGTTGTTGCGTATCCGGTGTAATCCAGCCATGGGATGCAGGAGATGCAGAAGAAGTTCATCGGCTGCCCTTCTTTTGCCTTTATTCCCCGTACCTTTTCTGCATCTGCGATATCCTTTCTCATCGCATCATAGAATTTCTCAAATTCAGGATTATAACAGGTCCAGCAATCCGAAAATGTATGATCTTCCGAATGGAAGATCGTATAATTCGGATGTATAGTCTCCCAGATTCCCGGACGACCTTCTTCATCTCTCATCATCCTCGTACCTTCCATCTGATTCACCACATTGGACGCACACCAGACAAATGCAGAATAAAAATGATATTGTTTCCGGTTACATTCATCTCTGAGTCTTGTAACATCCAGTCTGGCAGTCATACTGTAGTTCACCTTCAGTTTCTCCGTATAATATTGAAAATGCTCTCTCCGCGGCCATGTTTCAAAATCTATGGTTTTATATTCCGGTAACATCTTTTTTCTCCCTTCTAATACTATATCCCAATTGTACCCCAAACAAGAAATACGTGCAATCCTATGCCTGCTGTGTTATTCTGAACTCAGATAAACCAAAATACAGAGATCATGGAGGTCCAGTTATGAAAGTAGTTGTCGCAATTGATTCATTAAAGGGGAGTCTTTCTTCCATGGAAGCGGGTCTCGCAATAAAAGAAGGGGTTCACGCAGCTCATCCCGACGCTGATGTGATTGTAAAACCGCTGGCGGACGGTGGAGAGGGAACGACCGATGCCCTGATCGAAGGGCTGAACGGGGAACGTATAGATATTACCGTTACAGGGCCACTGGGATCTCCTGTAAACTCCTGCTATGGATATCTTTCAGACACCGGGACTGCTGTGATGGAAATGGCATCTGCAGCGGGAATTACACTGCTGACGGAAGAAGAAAAGAATCCACTTCTTGCAACTACTTATGGAGTCGGAGAAATGATCAACGATGCCATCGAAAGGGGCTGCCGTAACTTTATCATAGGCATTGGCGGCAGCGCCACAAATGACGGCGGAATCGGAATGTTGATGGCTCTCGGATATGACTTCCTTGACCAACATGGCAACGATGTCGGCAAAGGCGGACAGGCTCTCGCAAAAGTGGCATCCATCTGTACAGACCACGTGAATCCAAAACTTTCCGACTGTCACATTCAGGTTGCATGCGATGTAAACAATCCGCTCTGTGGAAAGAACGGCGCCACTTACGTCTACGGACCTCAAAAGGGGGTAACCGACGAGATCAAAGAGAGTCTTGATCAGGCTATGGCTCATTTTGCCCGGATCACTTCCGAGACCCTGGGGAACGACTATTCTTCTTCTCCTGGCGCAGGGGCTGCCGGCGGACTCGGATATGCGTTTCTTGCATATCTGAATGCAACACTCACGCCCGGAATTGAACTGATCTTAGACGCTGTCAATCTGGAAGCTGAGCTTGCCGATGCAGATGTTGTAGTTACCGGAGAAGGACGTCTGGACTTCCAGACTTCCATGGGCAAGGCTCCTGTCGGTGTCGCAAAACTCGCGAAAAAACATCATGCCAGAGTGATCGCATTTGCCGGAAGTGTCACCAAAGAAGCAGGTGCATGCAACGAAGCCGGCATCGATGCATTTTTCCCGATCATCCGCGGAATCACCACACTGGAAGAAGCTATGAAAGCAGAAAATGCACGAGAAAACATGCGGGCATCTGTAGAACAGGTATTTCGCCTGCTCTAGGATTCCCTTTCTTCCAATTCTCCATATGTCACCGGTTCTATGGTCTGGCCCATCAGTCGGTGTGCCAGATCCATACCACCCCATTCTTTTATCTTATTATAGATCGGATGATTCATCATCTCTTCTGTAATCGACTCCAATCCCTCCATGATCAATGCTTTTCCTGGTGTTTCGTACCAGTGTATCGCAATCCTGTCACCAATAAAGCTGATATAGATTTTTCTTCTTACAGCTTCCTCAAGATAACTCATCTCCAGTTTCAGGACGATGTTCCCATCTGCATCTTTTGTAAATTCTCCCTGCACCGCCACCAGATAACTTTCTTCATGCAGGGTAATCCATGCTTCTTCAGCTTTGGTAAATCCAATCTTTGTTTCTATCCACTGCCCGCCTTCCAGAAAGCGGATATAGAATCCCTCTTCGGAATTACGAAAAGCAATCCTGCTGATTCCGTCCGTCATATTATTGTGGAAAACCTGTATCACCAACGGATACAGTCCTACACTCTGTGGATGCATGACATAGCATTTTCCATCCAGTTCTGTGATTCGATAATACAGATCAGAATGAACAGCATGGCTTCTCCTCTGATCTGTTTTCTTCTGCCACCCGCCTCTTCGTATCCCCGGTGTTCTTCTGGTGCTGTCCCGCATCCGCTCTTCCAGATGCTTTAATCCGGCATATGCATGCGGGTTTTCCGGGAGAATCTCTTTCGGTCTGTAATCTGGTGCAAAATACTTCCGGATAATGTTCAGCATGATACAATCCTGAAACAACTCATTATTTCCCGCATTAGTTACAATCACCATATCCATGTCAGGATATACAATGACATTCTGTCCAAGCATCCCATTAAATTCAAAACTTCCCGGACGTTCTTCCATCCACAGCTGATATCCATATCCAAACGTATCTTCTCCGCTCTCCACATGCATGCGCGTTGATACTTCCACCCACTTTGCAGGCACCAGCTGAACGCCATTCCACATTCCTTTGTCGAGATAAAGCTGCCCCAGCTTTGCCATATCTTCCGCACACAGGAACAGTCCCCAGCCACCTTTTGTAATTCCCTTTGGACACGTTTCCCAGAGATATTTTGTAATTCCCATCGGTTCGAACAGCCTTGGTCTGAGATACTCTTCCATCGTCATTCCTGTACGTTCTGAAATAATTGCTGACAATACATACGTATTCAGGCTGTTGTACTGAAACTGTGTTCCGGGGATTCCGCCAATCGATGCCTCCAGATATCCTTCCAGCCAGTCATTTCCGGCAATCACACCAGTCTCATTAAAGCCCACCTGACTGGTCATTGTAAGAAGATGTTCCACAGTAAGCTCCGGTCGGAATATCTTTACCAGTGGATTCAATTTATGAGCAAATATCTTGTATACATTCTCATCCAAAGAAAGCTGCCCTTCGTCAATCAGCATTCCAATTGCCATTCCTGTAATGCTTTTACACATGGAGTATGTGATATGCCACACCCCACTCCTGTATGGTGCAAAACTGCACTCACAGATAACTTTCTTTCCTTTTACGATCATCAAATGGTGCATATCTGTACCTTCCGATGCATGAAGTTCCCGGATCAATTCTGCAATACGTCCTGACTCAACCCCCTGGCTCTCGGGAGTCGCACGTTCAAATGCCTGTTCATAAGGCAATTCCTCCGGAAACCTTATCTTCTGCGGAGTGAACTCCACACGGCTTACCCCTTTTGTCTTTCCAAGTATCATATCTACTATCATTTCAATCACAGCAACCTGATCTTTTGCCATCCAGCCACCTCCTGTATATCATCCATCTTAACTTAATCGAAATATACCATATCTCTTCCCATATGTAAAACGGCAGATTTCAAAAAAGAAATCTGCCGTATATCTGTGATATATTTTTATTCTTCTGCTTCACTGTCTTCTTCCGCTGCTGCATTGTGCACTTCACTCAACGTAACAACGGTTGCTTCCGGGTCTGTGATCAGATCGATCTCTTTGTTCTTTGCAATCGCAAGATCCTTTACCTTCACTGACTGTCCGATGCTGAGTGTCCCTGCATCTATCTCGACCCTGTCAACCAGTGCTGACGGATATGCTTTAAATGCAATCTCCTCCAGCTGAAGCTGAAGTACTCCACTCAAAACCTTGTCGTGATTCAGCAACACCACTTCTGCCACAGAATGTACTTTCTCATCACTTACCAGCGCCTGAAAATCAATCTCATCTACCTGTCCCTTTAATGGGTTATATTCAATATCCTTAATCAGTACATTATATAGCTTCCCTCCAATATCCAGCATGATCTGGCTTCCCTTATTGCTTTTTTTAAGCAGGTGATCAACCTCTGCTTTGTCCATTTTCACCGGAACAGACTCTTTCATCTCTCTGCCGAATACATTGCCGGTAACAAATCCTTCCCTTCTTAATTTTTTTGCTTTGATGTCCATGCTTCTTTTTTCAGCTTTTAAAGTATTCATTTATCTTTTCCTCCAAAAATCTGACTTGCTTAGCATCCTTCCACTTTGCATTACAAATAGGTGTGTTAAGTAGGTTTTCTTGTTACACCATTATTATAACACCTATAGCAAATAAAGATTCACCAAAGAAATAATGTTTTTCATGTTTTTTTATTTCACAATCCACAAATCTCTCAATTTTCTAATTCTTATTTATCAGAATTTTCCAACAATATAAAAT
>NZ_JAFBIZ010000107.1 GCF_021531995.1 Faecalicatena contorta | reverse complement strand
GTCTCCCGGAAATCGAATTATCATGTCTGGAATCTAAAAATCTTGAAAGATATCTTGCTTTAGCAGAAGAAAAATCCCAAATTGAAAAAAGAAAAAAAGAGATCGAATCGGAGCAGCGTGCGATCAGCGTCCCTTTTGTGGAGCAGTTAGGAGCCAGATGCAAAGCTATTTTAAAGGATGGTACGAATTGTTACCGGATTACGTATAATCCTACAAAACGTACACAGATCGGAAAAGCGCAGATGGAGAAGCTGAAGATTCAGCATCCTGATATTTATGAAGAATATGCGAAGACAACTGAGAGCAGGACATTTCGTATAAAGAAGGAGGCTGCATAATGTTTTCAAATTCAAACTGGAGGGATGTGGAAGATGCGATGCAGATATGTGAATAAGATCTATATGAATGAAGGAAATGGTTTTACTGTGGCACTCTATTGTACCCAGGATACGTCCGTACCATTGTCAGCCAGGGACCGGTATCTGGCATCCCGAAAGATGATTGGGTTTACTGCCGTTGGATACAATTTGCCTCTTACAGATCAGATTGAACTGGAAATGGAAGGATCTTGGGAAAACGGAAGTCATGGTCTACAGTATAAAGTGGAATCCTTTATGGAAATTGTTCCAAGGACGAAAGAAGGAATCATAGGATATTTAGCATCTGGTGCAATAAAAGGCGTCAGACAGAGGACAGCGGAAGCCATCTATCGTCAATTTGGTCTGGATACGCTGGAAGTCATTGAGAAAACACCGGAGAAACTGCTTTCGATTCCAGGAATTTCAGAAAAGAAACTCCGTGGGATTATGGATTCCTTTGGGAAGAACCAGGTGTTTCGGGAGCTGATGACCTTTCTGGCTCCTTACAAAGTGACACCAAAGAAAGTGAATCTGATCCTACAGACATTTAAAGATGAATCCGTGGATATCATCCGGAAACGCCCATATATGTTATGTGCAGTCAAGGGATTTGGATTCCTGACAGTGGATAACATTGGCAGGGCACTCGGAAAGACTCTGAATGATCCCATGCGTATTTCAGGGTGCATCAGTTACGTGCTAAGTGAGGCTATGAAGGAAGGGCATCTTTATCTGGAACAGGAGATTCTAACAGAACAGGTACTGGAAGTGTTGAATAAAGATCTGACTTTTCAGGCAGTGACCGTTCAGGATGTGAGCAATGTACTCTACCGTCTGGTTATGCAGAACAGCATTGTGTTGGATGATGAAAAGGTTTATACCTTCCGCCAGTTTGAAGCAGAGGAGCAGACCGCAGCCATGATAGCAAGGCGGATTCTTTATCCTATGGAATCGCTTGATGTGGAGACTGAACTTGTACAGGCGCAGAAAGTTCTGAGAATTACACTGTCAGAAAAGCAGAAACAGGCGGTCCGGATGGTGTTTGCGAATCCCATCAGCATCATTACAGGAGGTCCGGGTACCGGAAAGACAACTGTTTTAAAGGTGATCCTCTATATCCATGGCATGAAATGTAAGTCTGAAGTGCAGTTAATGGCACCGACCGGCAGAGCTGCAAGACGGATGGCAGAAAGTACGGGTAACCAGAACGCCTCGACCATGCATATGGCAATGGGGCTTCTGGGAGAAGATTATACGGCTGAGTTTGCCTATCTGGAGGCAGGGTTTGTCAATGTGGATGAAACATCCATGGTGGATATGCGGCTGGCTTATGAATTCTTCCAGAGAGTCAAAGGAAATACAAGAATCCTTCTCGTGGGGGATGTGGACCAGCTTCCTTCGGTGGGAGCCGGTGATGTATTTTGTCAGCTTATCCAATGTGGGCTGATACCGGTCACAATGCTTGACCTTGTGTATCGTCAGGGTGCCACAAGCAACATACCAGTGAATGCAAAGCTGATGCAGGAGGGAAAAACCAACCTGATTCTGGGTGATGATTTTGTGTTTGTGCCCTGCAAAGGGACAGAAGAAACTGCAGATACCGTAAAGAGACTCTATCAGGAGGAAGTCATCCGAAATGGTCACGACAAGGTGCAGATCCTGACACCTTTCCGGGTAAGAACTGCAGCTGGTGTGGTGGAACTGAACCGCACACTGGAGGATATCATCAATCCACCAGTCAGTGGAAAGAAGGAACTTGTGATTGGAAAAGACGTATTTCGGGTTGGGGATAAGATCATACAGAATAAAAATACTGCTCTTATCAGCAACGGAGATATGGGAACCATTCTGGATTTTTATGAAGACGAGGAAGGCAACCCCAAGATCAGTATCCAATTTACGGAGAACCGGATGATAGAGTATGAGCTGGAGCAGATGGAAATGATTGAACATGCAAATGCGATTACGGTTCACAAATCACAGGGATCAGAGTGCCCGGTGGTAATAATTCCATGGGTGAAGGCATTCTATGTTATGCTGAAACGCAATATTCTCTATACTGCAGTTACCAGGGCAAAGTCCAAAGTGTATCTGGTCGGGGATTGGAACGCAGTATGTCAGGCGATTCATACTGATGACAGTGGAAAGAGAAATACAGTGCTTGCAGAGAGAATCTGTAGCTATTATGACCAGTATCAAAGCCGGAATAAGCCTGCGCAGGAAATAGAACAGTTAAAACTTGCAGTATGAAAATTTGAAGAAATATTACAATCTCAGAGAAATGCAGACTATTACTCTATGTAGGGTTTTCGTCTGCTTTTATTTTGAACAGAAATCGAAAGGAGCAGAACGAATGAAATCAATCTTATATGACAAATCAGAAGCTGTTGCAGCACTCAACCGGGTGGAAGGATTTAATCCTGTGGAACTTGCAAGAAGACTGGAAAAGGAAGGACAGGAAGACCAGCTGTATCTGGATGTGAAATACCGGAAACTCTGGTTCCGTCTGGTATATCCCATGGGAAAGATTATTAGTATTGTCCGCAGTTTTTCAGAAAATGCAGCTTTGGTGGAAGCGAGAATTTATCTGGATAAGTGTGACGCAGAGGATAACTTTATTGCTAATGCGTTTTCACAGAAATTCCGGTCAGAGGATCCGAATTTTGGAGCGAAATTTCTGGAACTTGCGGAAACGGCTGCTGTCGGACGGGCACTGTCAGATGCCGGGTTTGGACTTCAGTTTGCGGATGTAGGTGAAGAAAATGATCCGGAACAGGTGGATGCCGGGATTCAGATTCCGCAGTCATCTCAAAATTCAGGAACTGTGCAGAGTCCTTATAGCGGGAATCGGGCTGATTATCAATCGACTGAAAATACGTATCAACAGCCTGAAAGGCAGATGACGGGTGGTTCCATTCCGCCGATGCAGCTACAGTCTGGCATGATGGGACAGTTCTTCCAACAGGCACAGGCAAATGGCTCCATCATCGGTCAGCCATCCATGCAAAATACCTATGGCCAGCAGCCGGGAATGAATTCCATGGCGACAGGTACAGTGGGAATTGCGCTAGACGGTTCCCTACCGGTAGAAGAACTTCTGCAGCATATGACTTATGAGCAGGCGGTGCAGGTTGAGATTCCGGGCAAAGGGAAATATGGCGGCAAGACTATGGGCCAGGTGGCAAAAGAAAGTCCGCAAAGTCTGGACTGGTTTGCCAGAAGTTATTCCGGAAATAACAATGCGGTTCCGGCTGCAGCTAAATTTTTGTTAAATAAAGCATTACCAATGGCAGGATAGTGGATTCTGCCTGTTAAGACCCACAGTCAGCTATCTGGCTGCAGGGGAAAGGAGGCTTGAATATGGATGTATGACATGTCAGGGTTTGATTACGATATCCGCGATGTGGTGCGTGTACTGAATCTGCAGGTGCGTCGGAAAAATCCCAGTTCCTATGATGTGGACTGTCCTTTCTGCAACCATAAAACGGGAAAGATGAATGTCAATATCAGGAAAAACGTCTTCCGTTGTAATTATTGCAATGAGCAGGGGGGAATGTTGGATTTATACGCCAAATTATATGGACTCTCCAAGGCAGAAGCAAATCGGCAGATCCGGGAGGCATTAAACCTGGGACAATACCGGGATGATTATAAGATTCCGGAGAAAAAGCCGGAGCCTGAGATTCCCGAAAATAGTGACCGTGCATCGGATGCGGAAATCAACCATACCTATTCCATGCTGCTTTCCTATCTTACGTTATCAGAAAAGCACAGGGAAGACTTGCTGGCGAGAGGGCTTACGGACGAGCAGATCGAGATGCAAAGATATCGGAGCGTTCCTCTCTTTGGATTAAAAAGTCTGACCAGGAAACTACAGGAAAAAGGATGTATGGTAGAGGGAGTGCCGGGATTTTATCAGGATCAGGATGGAAAATGGACGATTCATTTTTCAGCAAAGAATTCCGGATTCCTGATCCCGATTCTTTCCATGGAAGGTCTGATCCAGGGATTTCAGATCCGGCTGGATCATGTGACAGATTCCAGAAAGTATATCTGGTTTTCTAGTGTAAATTACCAATATGGAGTCTCATCTGGCAGCCCGGTTCATGTAATCGGGAATTTGGATGCGAAAGAAGTGTATGTGACAGAAGGCGCTTTAAAAGGAACCATTGCTCATTATCTATCCGGAGCTACGTTCTTATGTATGCCCGGAGTGAACCAACAGCGGAATCTTCGCCCAATTTTGGAGAGCCTTTCCAAAAGAAATCTTCAGCTTGTGTATGAGACTTATGACATGGACAAGAAGATGCCGGTTGTCTGTGATAGACAGTATAGTAAATGCAGCGAATGCACGCAGAGTAACAGGATTGGAGAGTGTCCTTATAAGGTAAAAAAAAGGGAAATCATTCAAAGTGGGTGCAGGAAACTGTACGAACTTTGCAGGGAATGCTCATTACCGGTGAAGCGCATGCTTTGGAATACGGATGAAAACAAAGAATGGCGTGGACAAATCAAAGGAATTGATGATCTATATTATGATTTGTACATAAATCAGACAGATAAAATGTCTCAAAGATTATAGAAACTGGAGGACCGGAGTATTCTGCTCTGGTCTTTCTTGAAAGGAGAAGATTTATGAAAGGCAAAAGAAATGTACCACTACTGTTTATGATGATTGCATCGTTCATTATATTTATATTTGCCGTAGGCAAATTAATAGGAATTTTTCTGGAGTATCAGAAAGGCGATCGTACGTATGAAGAAATTATGGAGTACGTACAGGATCCAGAAACAGATGAGCAGGGTAAAAATGATCCGGATCCAGAAGATGATTCAGGATTTACGTTCCTTCAGGTAGATTTTGAAGGATTAAAGGCTCAGAATCCGGATGTGGTAGCATGGATCCAGATACCGGCACTGGACATTAGTTATCCGGTTGTGCAGGGAAAGGACAATTCTTACTATCTGCATCATATGTTTGATGGGAAGGAAAACAAGAATGGCAGTATCTTTATCGACTATCATAACCAGCCGGAGTTTACGGACAGTAATACGATTGTGTATGGGCATAATATGAAGAATGGAAGTATGTTCGGAACGTTGGACAGATATCAGGAAAAATCGTTATTTGAGAAGTATCCTTGCTTTTATATCTATCTTCCGGACGGCATCTTAGAGTACCGGATCGTATCCAGCTATGCGGGAATGACAGGAAGTGTGGGTTTCACTTACCGATTTCCAGAACTGGAAGATTATCAAGACTTTTTGGAAAAGATTATATCCTACGCTGCCTATGATACAGGAACGGAAGTTACGGATACGGATCATATCGTTACGCTTTCTACCTGTGTCAACTCGGATCGAAATTATCGATACCTGGTGCATGGAAAACTGGAGAGGAACATAAAGATGTATAATGAATGAAGGCATCGGCAGCTATTGCTGGTGCCTTTTCACATTTTTTGAGGGTGTGGTTGCGTTTTACGTAGGTAGTACGTACAGAGTAAGTAGAAAGAAAAAAAGGAGTGATCATTTATGATTAAGAAATTAAGAGTAGCCGTAGATCAGGGCAACCGTAATATGAAGACCTGTAATCATGTATTCACGACAGGACTGACAGAAATGGATAAGAAGCCTGCTAGGGGCGAGGTATATCTGCGGTATCAGGACAAGTATTATACGCTCAGCGAACGCCGTATCCCATATCAAAGGGATAAGACTTCAGACTCCCGATTTTTTGTGCTTACATTATTTGCAATTGCTATGGAATTGGAAGACAAGACACAAATTCAGCCAGATGATGTGATTCAGATTGAACTTCCAATCGGACTTCCGCCAAAGCATTACAAGGAGCTGTATGACAGGTATGAAAAATATTTTAAGGGTGATGGAAAAGTGTTTCAGGTGGAATACTGTGGAAAGGAATATCATCTGTGTATGAAAGATGTGAGGGCTTTTGTGCAGGATTTAGCTGCCATGATGACAAAAATGGATAAGATTGGGGAAGCCCCGAAAGCAGTAGGAATTGATATTGGGGGATTTACAACAGATTATCTGCTATTAAGAAGAGGAAAGCCAGATATGGATTACTGTGATTCATTGGAAAAGGGCATCATTACTATGTGTAATGAGATCATTTCCAAAGTCAACAGTGAATATGACATGCTGCTGGAAGAAATAGATGTGGAAAGTATCATTCGTGGGAAAACAGAGTTTTATGATGAGTATGTAGTCCGGGCGGTTGAGAATATGGTACAGGACTATGTCACAGATCTTCTGAATAGTATTCGTGAACGAGGTGTGGATACGAAATCTGCTTATACCGTTTTCATTGGCGGCGGCTCTATTCTGCTCAGGCGATTTTTAGAGAAATCAGACCGTTTGGGACGTTATCTGTTCATTGATGACCTACGTGCCAATGCAAAAGGGTATGATCTTCTGTATCGTATGTATGAAAGCAGCAAATAGAATGGGAAGTGATTGTTGTGACAAAAAAGAACCCCAATAAATTCACGATTGGATTTAAGAAGAATAATGCTTCCCATCAAAAAGTCGTTGAGATTTTAAATAATACGGAAGATAAGGCGGATTTCATTGCCAGCGCAGTACTTCATTATCTTGGCGAGGGAAAAGAAACTGATTCTTTGAATCCGGACAAGTCTTTCCTACTGCCATTGATTAAAACAATTGTAAAGAAAGAGATTCAAGAAGCAATCTCGGAAAAGAAATATGTCACTGAAGAAAGGGCAGCTCCGGATGAGAAAGTCATGGATCTGTCTGGTTCAGAAGAGGAACCGATTGTTCTTGATGATCATATTATAAGAAATATTTCAAATGCATTGGATGCATTCCGAGGTATATAGAAAAGAAGCAGCCCTTGATTGGGCTGCTTCGAATTTTGTCGAAAAGTTTTTCAATTCATAAGTCATTCATAACTGGCTCATAAGTCGCTCATAAATGGCCATTCTATAATCAAACAATGGTGAAGTGGAGAATGAAAAGAATTACTTTTGTTTTCGGAGACCTTCAAGGAGTCCACGGAGCGTATGTAAAGCCAGTTGTTTTTCTTCATCTGTACAATCATTTAATTCATAAATGATCTGTTCGATATAAGGATCTGCAGGTGGATTGTCGTGGAAGATGACGGAATCAAGCGAAATATTCAAGTATTTGGCTAATAGACTCAGAGTTTCAAGTCTGGGGTTAGCATTATAGTTTTCAATATCGGATATTGTGCGTAGCGAAACGTGCACATTCTCAGCTAGAGTATTCTGTGAAAGATTTCTGCGAAGGCGCTCTTCTTTGACCAGATCTCCGAGCAATTTCTTAACCATCATTTTCATCACCTCACTTAATGCATATATTTTACTCTAGTTCGGCAGTATATGAAATGTGTTATGCTGCGTGAACTAGAGCGATATAATGCGTGAAGTGAATAGAGAATAAGAATGTTATTTGGGAGAAGAGTCTGATTGAGTTACACAGATCGGTATAGACATAGCAAGAATTTATTAAAAAAATCTTATACCAATATGTGGAACACCCTTCTGGTGAGTATGCGGAATATGCGTTAATAACATGTGGTTTAGCACATAAAATAGTATGGATAATATGGAAAGTCGAATTAGGTAATAGCCAATTCGACTTTCTTTTTGTTTGTCGAATATTATCGAACAATGGAATTCGGTGTCGGTCCCCGCCTTCTGGGATTTCAAAAGAAAAATGAAATCAGAATACAGGAGGATAAATAAATGGATGAACATACTTATACTGGTTCGAAAATAAAAAACCAATTTACTGCATACATACTGGCACAGATCCGGGGAACCAGACAAAATTATTTGAGAAAAATGCTGAGGATTAACAGTAATGAAATGCCGGCAGAGAATCTGATAATGGAAGAAAATAGCATTTTGGTAGAAGAGAGTCTGGAGATGGAATATCGTGAAGAACTGTTAATGAGAGAGGTAGATGGGTGCTATCCTGAATGGGACGAGATGAGGGATCAAAAACTTGTCGAGGCATTACTCTTATTGCGCGAGGATGAGAGAAAACTGATCTATCAGCATGTGTTTGAAGAACGGACGTTTGATGATATAAGCCAGATTAATGGTTTGCCACCTTACAAGGTGAAAGGAATTTATTATTATGCAATCCGTAAGATTAGAAAATGGATGGGAGGTGAAAAATCATGAATTTTGAGGAGGTGCTATTTCGAGCACAGATGGGAGATCAGGAGGCAATATTGCAGATACTGGAAATGTTTCGGCCTCTATTAATAAAAAACTCTTTGATTAATGGAAGATTTGATGAGGATTTGTATCAGGAGTTGAGAATTGAAGTACTGAAGTGTATTAGGACATATCACGAATTGGTGTAAAGAGATATTCGTTGAAATGTGCCACATTAACATGATAAACCTATTGACTTGATAGGGATTAGATGGTAATATGCGTGCCATAAAAATGCAAAGGAAAAAGGTCACGATAAAAGCTGTTGTAAGAACTAATACATTCTCTCAGATATGAGTTCAAGCAGACCCAAAAGAAAAATGTTCCGGTAATCAGCTGGATGCAAGTGTATTCTGCATTGCTAATATCTGTCAGACTAGGATGTGTCCTCTGGCAAAGGTCATGAGGCGGGAACTGAAGAAACATGGCATAAGAAAACTGAAAGTCGTGTGTTCTGAGGAAAATCCGAGACGACTGCTGGAGGATATGTCCATTAGCTGCAGAACTCATTTCAACTGTTCATCGGAAGAACAGCATAAATATATCGAGAGAAGAGACCTTTCAGGCAGTGTGGCAGTTGTCCCGATAGTCGTCGGACTGATCCTAGTGGAGAAGTGATAAAAAACCTTGCTAGAAATTATGAGGATTAGAATTATGTGGGAAATTACAGTAGAAGAACTAGAGAAGATAGAATCTAATCAAAGGATTGTTGTAGATATTCGTCCAAATGAGCAGTTTCAAAGGGGAACGTTCCCGGGAGCAGTGAATATCCCGATGGATGAATGGGAAGCACATAAAAAGGAACTGGACGTGACCAAAACCATCTATCTGATCTGTCATACTGGGGACAGAAGTCAGGAATATGTACAAGAACTGGTGAATGAGGGCTATCGTGCAGTTAATGTGGAGGGTGGCTATCGTGCTTACTTGCGTTTGTCTCTATCCAGATTCATGCAGGAGGATTCTCAGAAAGAAAAAGAGAAGAAGAAAGAAGAGATCGAACGCAGCATTATCAAAAAATATCGGCGAACAATCTGGCGGGCTTTTACCAAGGCTTTGAATGAATATCAATTGATTCAGGAAGGGGATCGGGTGGCAGTCTGTATTTCTGGAGGTAAGGATTCCATGCTTCTTGCAAAATTAATACAAGAACTGAAAAAACATGGCGAGATCAATTTTGATGCAACATTCTTGATTATGAATCCTGGATATAATAAAGATAACTGGAAAATAATTCAAGATAATGCAAAACTTCTTGGTATACCGCTTACTGTATTTGAGACAAATATTTTTGATACGGTGGCAACTATTGATAGGAATCCGTGCTATCTTTGCGCAAGGATGCGAAGAGGATATTTGTATTCAAAGGCAAAGGAGCTGGGATGTAATAAGATTGCTCTGGGACACCATTTTGATGATGTAATCGAGACAATCCTGATGGGCATGCTGTACAGTGGAAAGATTGAAACTATGTTGCCAAAACTTCATAGTCAGAATTTTGAAGGAATGGAATTAATACGTCCATTGTACCTCGTGAGGGAAGACGCAATTCAATCCTGGAGGGATTCCAATGGATTATATTTTATTCAATGCGCCTGTCGTTTTACAGAAAATTGTGTAAGTTGCGGAGGCGGAAGAGGATCTAAGAGAGATGAGATGAAGAAACTGATTGCGCAGTTTCGAAAAACCAGTGATGTAATGGATGTTAATATTTTTAATAGTGTAAAGAATATTAATTTGAGGAAAGTAATCGGATACCAGATTGTTATTGACCTCTTAAAATAGCGTAATAATGATTAGCTTGCGTGTCTCTGGATTGTTCTGTATACTGTCATCAGTTTACAGAAAGAAAAAAGTCTCAGAGCACCTTCCCTGGAAAGTCGTGTACT
>NZ_JAFBIZ010000106.1 GCF_021531995.1 Faecalicatena contorta | reverse complement strand
ATGGGGGACAGGGGATTTTCAATTTGGGACGGAGGATTTTTAAAAATCCTCCGTCCCAAATTGAAAATCCCCTGTCCCCCATTGACATTTTTCCAAAAAAACGTTACAATATAGTCTCGTGCAGCCGGGGTGTTAGCGGTACCTTGTACCTGCAATCCGCTATAGCAGGGGTGATATTGCGCGGAGGGCATTTGTTTGCAGAGCTGCCCTTGATAAGTGGCGCTGAGGCTTGGGTCTTACGCGACGGAAATCCGTGAACCGTGTCAGGTCGGGAACGAAGCAGCACTAAGCGGAAGCTTCCGGGTGCCGTAAGGGTGCCTGGGCTGAGTTAACTGTCAAGGTAACGTCTGTGAATCTTCGTTCGAAGCGCAATGCACGAAAAAAAGATTATAATATGTGAATGCGCATAATATTAGAGCTGTTGTTCAGGCAGTATCACCTGCCCACACAACAGCTCTTTTTTCTCCCATTCTCATTCCCTGCTTCCATTCCCTACAGATCAGGAATTCCATCAGTAATCGCCGACTATGGCTAATACAGCAGATCTTCTATCATCTTTTTATTTGCTTCCACGTCTATTTCCAGTACATCCATTCCTTCGTATACGATCGGCGTATAAGTACCCTCCTGTGGCGCACACGCCTGCTGCATCTTCAGATCTTCTGTCGACAGTACTTCTTTCGCCATATCGTAGATCTCTGTGACGCTCATATTCGTTTCAACCTGTGTCACACAGTAATTGATCAGAGGAAGCAGCGCGGATATATCTTTCTCCGACATGATCTTACGGTAGATTCCGTACATTACGCTTCTCTGTCGCCTTGTTCTTTCAAAATCGCTTCCAAGTGTTCTGTTTCTTGCATGTGCAAGTGCCTGTGATCCTGTAAGCGTCACATCTCCGGCAACGATATCCGGCATGCCATTCTTGCGATAGTATTCTGCCTCTTCTTCGGAAATATATACTTCTACGCCTCCGATCTCATCGATCACGTTGACCAGATTATCAAAACTGATCGTCACATAGTTCTGAATGTCAAGGCCGTAGGTCTGGTTCAGCGTGTTGATCGTAAGTCCGACTCCTCCATATGCATAGGTATGTCCCAGTCTGCTCCTGCCATAACCGTCGATATCAACAAGCGTATCACGCATGAAAGAAATAACCGTTGACTTATTCTGCTTTTTGTTAAATGACACCAGCATCATACTGTCTGAACGTCCCTTGTCAGAATTCGGATCTCTGGAATCTGTACCAACCAGCAGGACGTTGAATACATCCTTGTCTTTTTGATCTTCCTCAGCAATCTTTACTTTTTCCGCTTTCGGATCCACCTCGTCCTTGGATACGATCCCTACCGTGTCTTTATAAAACATCCACACAATAGAACCATAGATCCCAACGACCAGCAGCACGACTGCCAGTATGATGATTCCGACAATCTTCCGTTTTTTATGCTTTCGAAAAAATTTCATTTTCCAGATGCCTCCTGTCTCCTCTATCTCTTCTATCTCTTCTATTCTTTTATGACTCGTCCATATCGATCCGTAGATCCCTTCTCCTCCGATGTGCCGCGTGCATATGTTCCATATCGGCTGTAAGATCCGTAACGGCTGTATGCACCGTATCTGCCGCTATAGCCACCGTACCTTCCATTGTAGCCTCCATAGCCGTATCCATACCCCCGGCCCTTCGAAGACGCATCATTGTTGAACACATATCCAAGAACATGGATTCCACTCATAGAAAGCGCCTGTACTCCCTCCAGAATCTGGCGCATCTTCGTATAATCATAACGCACCACATAAAGTGCGGCATCCACATACCTTGCAAGCAGCGGAGCATCCGCCAGAAGCTCTGACGGCGCGGTATCCAGCACTACAATGTCACACTGCTTTTTCAGTGTATCAATCACAGCTTTCATTTCCCGGGTTCCAAGAAGACTTGCATCCTTTCCGTTCGGCTCCCCGCCATACATCACCAGAAGACTTCCTTTTCCGTGTACACTTCCCTCCGGAAGCTGAACAGTCGTCAGTGCTTCTTTGATCGTCACCTGCTTCCGGATGACCTGTCCCAGCCCCGGATGCACTTCCTGCTCATTCATCACTCCTGCGACCGAAGGATTTCTCGTATCACAGTCCACAAGAACCACCCGTTTCCCCTGCTGCGCCATCGAGATCGCAAGATTCGCCGCAAGCGTCGTCTTTCCTTCGCCCGGAATCGAACTGGTAACCAGAAGTGTATGACTTCCTTCCTCTTCCAGCGCCTTCACAACCCGGATGCGAAGCCTGCGGATCGCCTCAAGATAGCCCTGTGAGATTCGTTCATTCATCAGGCTGACGGAATTATGAAATGTCTCTGTCTTTCTTTTTTTCATCCGAACATACGGAACACTTCCCAGATCCGTCAGATTCAGATTCTTCTTCAGCTCTTTCTTTGACTTTACCGTCCTTCGCGAGAATACATAGATCAGCAGTATAACACATCCGATGATCGCACCTTTGAGCGCGCCCCGCTTATAGGACCCGCGAATCACCTCCACGCGTTCTGTATCTGTCGGAATACCCGTTTCATCCAGAATCGTAAGTGTCGTCTCTCCCAGTACGAACTCTGCAATCTGCGGGTAATTTTCAATCACGGACATCAGTGTCTCATATGCCATCTGCGGATCATTGCAGGACACGGAGATCGTCAGAAGATTCATTCCTTCCTCCGCTTCTACATGAATCGTTCCCGGCATGGATTCCATTCCCATATCTTCCGCAACCACGTCTTTGAGCACGCCACTGGTAAGAATATACGGAAATACTTCCGCCATCTGCTGTGCAGATTCCACATTGACATACTCCGCTCCATTTCCGGTAGTCACGGATACCGTTGCCGCTGCCACATAATTAGACTGATAATTCGAACTGACGGAAAAGTACGACTGCACCGCACACACCACTGCCAGTACAAGAATCAGCCACCACAACTTTTTAATCCCGTGAAAGACATCAATCATAATATTCGTAAGATCTATCTTCTCAGGCATCTTATTTTGTTCGTTTTCCGATCTGCTTCTATACTCGTCCATATGCCCTACTTTCCTTCGTTCTCATTTTTACTCACTCTGTTATAGTTACTGTAACGTCCATACCTGCTGTACTTTCCATAGCGGGTTCCTGTAACCGGACTTTCCGCCAGACTCTCGAACGTCTGCACACCATTCAATACCACTCCGAGTACCTTCGTATGATTATCCCGGAAGTCATCCATCACTTCATTGATATCCTCCGCATACATATAATTCTGTCTGGCAACGATCATTACCGCATCTGCATTCCTGGCAAATATCTGGGCATCCCCGATCATTCCCGCCGGAGGTGTATCGATGATCACATAATCCACAAACTTGCGGCACGCTGTCAAAAGCTTACCAAGACGCTCCGTATTCAACATCTCCGTAGACGTGGAATAGCAGTTCTTGCCTCCCATAAAAAGCATATGCTTCCGGTTACACTGAAGCATGACATTCCCAAGCTGTCCATTGCCTTTGAGATATTCACCCATCTCATTTTTCTCTTCCAGATCCATTCCCAGAATCAGGAACTGAGACGGACGGCGGATATCTCCGTCAATCAGCAGAACCTTCTTGGACTGGGCTGCAAACGTAATCGCAAGGTTTGCAGCCACCGTAGACTTTCCTTCATTCTCAGACACACTGGTTACGACCAGGACCTTCCGGTCTTCTTTGGCCATCTGATATTCTACCTTTGCGGCAAGCTTTCGATAACTTTCCACAAAACGGAAACTGGCCACCGGGTTATCTACCAGAATAGCCTCTTTTTTATGCTGAACAGCCTCTTTTATCGTCTTATATTTCCACTCATAGCTGATCGCGCCAAGGCTTCTGGCATCCAGCTTACGCTCAATCTCTTTTTCCTGCTTCACCGTATTGCTCATGTAGGAAAGCATTCCAAGAAGAAGGATTACGATCAGCGCACCTCCCAGAAATCCTTTCTTTGCATCGCCCGTGGCATCCAGCGGATGATCAGGCGCATAGGGGATCACCGGATCCTCCAGCACATCCATCACCGCATTTCCCACGGTATATAAAGACACACTGCTGTAATTGTCCATGACCGTGCGGATAATATCAATGGAATCCTTCGGCGTATCTGCCGTCACTGACAGAACCAGCATGTTGGTTCCTTCCAGAACCTTCGCATTAATCTCTGCATTCAGTTCGTCGACCTTCATCTTCTCACAGATCGTCTTCTCCATGATGTTACTTTTTAATATTTTCTGAAATGTCTTCGCCATCGTATTGGCAGATGACAGATTACTGTATGCATTGGAATCGCCCCTGGACGCAACCACAAATGTTGCCTGTGTCGTATATTCCGGCACATATTTTACGCTCACCACAACATAGGTCAGCATAGCTCCGGCGAGCGCTCCGAGTAAGATCACCCACCAGTTTACCAGGATATCGTGCAGCAATGTAAATGGTTCGATCTCGGATTCCATAAATTCAGACATTTCATTCCTACTGTTCTCCATCCTGTTCTCCTTCCTGTTCTCCTTCTACCACAACATACATTCTGGTCACAGCCGTCGGTGCCCCCTCTGCCGTATAAGACAGATCGATACTGTACACACCGGGAGTTGCATAGTCCACATTGGGTGTTACCGCAATTCCCTCCATCGTTCCGGCAAGTCTCTCACCATCCTGCTCATATGTGTACCCCGTGCCGTTTATCTCCATCCCGATCACATATGCCATCGGGTCAATCGCCTGATTCACTGAGGTATACACGATGTAAGATGACAGCATCGGATACCACTTGGCCTGTTCCTGACGATCCCCGGATTCTGTGATCACAACTTCCAGAGGAACCGAGCATACATCCCCGGCACTGTTGCTTACCTGTGCAGTAATCATATAAGTCCCTGCCTGCACATAATAAAAGCTGCTGTCTACACTCGTCCGGATCTGACTCGTCAGATCTCCGTCGAGACAGTCCGAAGCAGTCATATTCTCTATAAGATTAACCTTATCTGCTTCTGTCGTTGAGTACCGAAGCGGCGCAGCCAGGTAGATCCTCGGCGGCACATAATCCGTATATTCTACGGTTCGCTCCAGTGTCCCCACCTGATTCGCTTTATCAAATACCACGTACGTCACCGTTCTTTTTCCTTTGGATAAAAAATGTGACATGGACGAAATGCGAATAGAAGAGGTCAGATCCCCATCCCGGTTATCCTTCGCCGTTACTCCCTGCATCAGCGCTTCCTGCTGTACTTCCTTTTCATCTGCAACACTGATCGACACCGTATCTTCCTCACAGGTAATCACCGGCGGGGTATGATCTTCCAGCATTCGCGACTTTACATTATATACAACAAATGCCACACAGGAAAGCACAAATACCAGACTTACTATCCACTTTAGTCTTCTCATGACAAATCTCCTTCATAAATATATACTAACATTCAGGGCCTCTTCACAGGCCGATATACTACCGCCCGGAAAACGGGATCGGCTCCAGCTTCAGGATCGGCTTATTTGCACAGATTCTCGCAGGATTCTCATGAAACAGCACATCCAGATGTTTTTGGGAATATTCCACACCCAGTTCCGCATAAGCATCCCGCATATAGGTCGTCCTCTGAAATGGACTATGCGCATCACTCGCCACCACGGACACCAGATTGTGATGCAGCAGCCTGTGTGACGCAATCTGTGCGCCTTCTCCGAATCTTCCGAGGAGACTTCCCTTATTCACCTGGATCACATACCCCTGCTTGCGCCATCTCCAGGCCCTCTGCGGATCATCCTGTATAAATTCATACCGTTCCGCATGTGCAATCACGGGCTTTGCGCCCACATGCGCTACACGCTCCAGCAGATCATCCGCATAATCCGGATCCTCGTCAAACGAAAACTCTATCAAAATATAGCGGCTCTGATTCAGCGGCATGATCTTACCGTCCACGATCAGATCCGGAAGATCTTCTGTCGCATACGCCTCCATCCCCGGCAGGACCTGAATCTTCAGATTCTCCTCTCTGGCTGCACGAACCACACTCTGGTACCGTTCGATATATTCCTGCCCGAAATAATTATCGAACAGTCCCGGAAGATTACAGTGCGGAGTCGCAACGATCGCCTCCACGCCACTGTCCTCAGACATTCGGAGCATTTCCATTGTATCATACATATCTTCCGCACCATCATCATATCCCGGAAGAATATGCGCATGTATATCTATCATTGTATCATCCTTTATCTTCTGAAATGTTATAAAATCATGCATATTATATCACAATAGATTTTAAAATGCACCCGCTATCACAAAAATCGCCGTGTCCCTCATTACAGTTCATATCCATAAAGAAAGATACAACGATTCCATTCCCTGTCCGACAGTTAAAAATCCATTGCCATCCTGCTGGCCATCTCTTCATCCAGTTCCGTCACTTTTGTCTCCATAACACGATATACCCTCTGACACAGGTTCAGCACACTTGGTCTGTGTGTTGTCACAATACAGGTTTTATTCGGCTTCTGCTGTACAATATTGCGAAGCACCTGCCGTTCTGTCGTCACATCCAGCGCAGACGTCGCCTCGTCCAGAAGCAGAACAGGTGCATCCCGGAGCACCGCCCTTGCAATGGCGATCCGCTGGGCCTGTCCTTCCGAGAATCCCCGGCCGCGTTCCCCGATCCTGCTGTTGATCGTATCCGGCATCTTCTCCACAAAGTCCCACGCACAGGCGATCTTCAACGCCTCCACGATCTCCTCATCCGTTGCATCTTCCTTCACCATCCGCATATTCTCTGCAATGGTTCCTGATAAAATGGTATTGCCCTGCGGGACATAGGCAAACAGATGCCGCGTCTCTGCATTCAGCACAACTTCCTTTCCATCAGAAGCAACAATCAGCGCACTTCCCGCCTCCGGACGAATCAGTCCGAGGATCAGACGGATCATCGTAGTCTTTCCTTCACCGGATGGTCCCACCAGCGCCACGATCTCTCCCGGACACGCCCGGAACTGTGACTGATGGATGACCCTCGTCCCTTCTGTATAAGAGAACTCCACATCCTTCATCCGGATCTCGAATCCGTCCCCCGCAAGCTCATCCAGCTCGGAACTCTCCGGAATGTGCACTTCCTTCGGAAGTTCCACCAGCTCCCGGATCCGGTGCGCCGACACCGAACTGTTCAAAAATGACGGTATGATCGATACCACATTGTTAAATGCGCTCGAGAGCTTACTTCTCTGCTGCAAAAACAATGTCATCGTTCCATACGTGATATCATGCGTCCATAGCCGGAACAGACAGTATCCGAACGCCAGAAACTGCACCATCGTTCCCATGATCGACAGCACAATATTCGTCTTAATGGTAAATAAATTATATTTCAGGCTGATGTCTTTGAACCTTCCCTGCCACCAGCGCATCTTCTTACTGTAATGTGGGGCAATTCCAAATGACTTAATCGTATCAAAGTTGTAAAATGTCTCCACCTCAAATGTCATCAGATTACTGCTCATCTCACGGACCTTTTTGCTGTAATCCCGCTGTTTCTTAATCATAAAACGGGACATCAGAAGCATAAAAGGCGCACTTCCCAGCGCGATCACTGCCATGATCCAGTCATAATGCATGATCACAAAAAAAGTCGCGATAAAATTATAGACCGCAATAATAATCGACGGAAGCCAGCTGATGGCATTGCCGCTGACCGTACTGATATCCCCATTGAAACGGTTCAATATATCTCCATTACTGTATTGATTGATTTCCAGCCAGTCCGCGTCCACGATCTTATCAAAGATATCCGCCTGGATGTCATTGTTGATGTCAATGGAGAGCCTGGTTGAGATCCGGCTGATCACACTGTCAAAGACCAGACTGAATACCGTACTTCCTACCATGATGGCGATCAGAAACGGAAGTTTCTCCATCTTATACCCCGTAATGATATCAATCAGATACTTGCTCGCCACGCTGCTTACCAGCCCAAGCGACGTGCTCAGAATTCCAAGCACCACGTAAAATGCAATGGCACCCTTATATCTGGCACTGTAGCTAAAGATCCATTTCCAGTCATCAATAATCTCCGAAAATGTTCCGTCTTTCCATCTTCCGATCAGGATATCCAGAGATTCAAACCCCAGATTCCTTCCATTTCCATTGTCCTGCTTCTGCTCTTCCATATACAACCCTTCATGCTCATAATAATATGCATATTATAACATGTCCGCCACATTTTTGTGTATTTATTTCAAAGTGCTTTCTTCCTGGTACTGATTCCGGGTATGCGATACCGATTCCGTATCGTCCACCGACTCCAGACACCGTATCGTTTCCCGGGTATACCGGCACAGATATTCCGGCACCGCATCATATGCCCCGCACTCTGCTTTCGCACTCGCCGCACAGGTATTGCATATCTTTCGAAGCTTACACGCACTGCACGCGGCACTGGTCCGTATCCTCGAAGTACCCTGTACTACCTGTTCCCAGGCTTTGGAGAATCCTGTCTCTGCCACCGGGACACTCGGTTCATCCAACACGACACAGGCTCGCATCTCCCCCTGCCAGTTAATGGTATACGAACTCTTTCCGGCACGGCAGGTCATCTCCCCCGGAACCGGATCCCCTTCCGGGGTATGTCCGGCAAGCTCCAGAGTCTTCTCCCGGTACTTCGCAAACAGCTCTTCGCCCATCTCTCTTCTTAAGACCTCCACTTTGGCCCGTCCTGCCTCCTCCGGACTCATCCGCGCCTGCAAGTTATACGGACAGCTCCTTTCCCGCACTGACGGGTACATATACGTATCGATCCGCACCGGAACGTCCAGTTCTTCTCCCCGTGCAATGATCTCCATCCGGTCATTCATATTGCCCTTTGCAAGGCTTCCGTTGATCTTCACATCCACGCCCCGTTCCCTCAGAAGTCGGATCCCGCGCATGGTTCTTTCATATCCTTCCGGGAAATGGCACAGATTACGATACGTCTCTTCACTCGCTCCATACAGTGTGATATTGATTCTTCGGGGCCGGTTTTCCCTGAAAAAATCTGCCCACTCCTCATCTATGAGCGTTCCATTTGTATTGATCGTCACGATCATCCCCAGTCGGCGAAGTTCCTGATACAGGGTACGAAACTCCGGGTAGAGGAGCGGCTCTCCGCCTGTCAGCAACACGAACAGCGTACCTGCTTTCACCATCTGACGCGCGATATCAAGCCATTCATCCAGAGTACGAAGCCGCCCCTTTGCTTCCATCTCCTCCCGGCTCATCCTGACATAACACATGTCACAATTCATGTTGCAGAGCGGAAGAAGCTCCAGGATGCCGTAAAGGGGGATCTTATTCTTTTCAGCATGTGCAAATAAAGCACGCTCAACTGAGGTGCTGTCTTCCAGAATGTCCATGTGTACTCCTTTCATACGTCCATCGTACGGTGTGGGGATGGATGGGTGGGGTGTACAAGTGACGCAGAACTCATCCGTCCCATCGCAAACACGTCGGTTTCTTGTTTTTCTGCGCCGCCTTTTGATTGCTTTGTCCGCGAACTCGTGCTCTCGCACTCAGACAACGCTCCCAAAGCAATCGCTCTGCTCGAAAAACTGCAAAAGCCTTCCTTACGTTTGCTCAAGGAACGGATGAGTTCTGCTGGCACTCGTATACCACCACATCCTGTCCATCATCATACAGTACGAATTGCCCAAACCTTCCATATGATATAAAAGAAGCTGTTGTAATAGGTTCCTGCCAGAAGGCATCTGCCTGATTTACAACAGCTTTCTTATTCATTTTACAGTTCTGTTTATGACTTTGCAGTCTCCCATGAATCCATGTTAAGATTTTCAGTACAGTGTGTATTATTACCCCTTGGTCCTCTCCATACAATTACCGGAGTCACTGTATCCTCTTCAAACCAGCCTCCATCTACTACATAATATCCGTTCAGGAACGAATCTGTACTTTCTGCCTCATGTGTGGTTCCACATGCATGATATCCGCTTAAATAAGTATCTGCACGATACCCCCAACCTCCAGTTTTCTGCAAACCTTCCTTTCCATTGGACTCCAGGTACACGCTTCCAGGTACTCCTCCGCCTGCATCACATGTAAATTTATATACTACGCCGCTTTCTCCACATGCTGCAACATACTCATTTGCAACAAACTTCTCAACATTCATCATTGGTTTTCTGTAACTTCTTGCCATGATTGTCATCCTCCCTTATCATTCTTTTAAAATAAATATTACCTGACTCTTAATACCTATATCTAGGAACTCGCATATGTCTTCAGTGATATCCTGTCCTTCTGTATCGAATTCTTCAGCTACTGCATCCACCAGTGCTTTGATTGTCTTCGGGCTTTCCAGCTCGTTCCAAAGAAATGCACCGACTTCATCCAATTGTATCACTCCATTGAATTCCGGAAGTTCTTCTCCCGTTTTTTCCTGGTAAACCCCTCCGGTATCTACAGGAACCAACATGAACTCGCCAGCAATTTCCCGGACAAGGAAGCCTTTTCTAGCCACAAAACGTTGTTCCATCATATATTTATCTCCCCTGTACAAATGGTATTATAAAAGAATCTACATTATAG
>NZ_JAFBIZ010000105.1 GCF_021531995.1 Faecalicatena contorta | reverse complement strand
ATTATCAAATTATTTTAGGCGATCTGTCCTTCCAGAACCTCTCGCGCTTTGACAATTGCGGCTTCCACTCCATCCGGATTCTTGCCTCCGGCCTGAGCCATATTCGGGCGACCGCCACCGCCGCCGCCGACACATCCGGCAACTGCTTTAATCAGATTGCCTGCATGAGCACCCTTTTCCATCGCTCCTGAAGTCGCCATAGCCATCAGACTGACTTTTCCTTCATTCACAGAAGCAAGAAGGATCACACCTTCACCCAGTTTTTCTTTTAACTGGTCACCAAGATCACGAAGACCATTCATGTCTACGCCCTCCAGTTTTGTTGCAAGAAGTTTCACGCCCTTCACTTCTGTCACCTGATCCATGACATCTCCCATGGCATCTTTTGCAAGCTTGCTCTTCAAACTTTCAACTTCACTCTTAAGTGCTTTATTTTCTCCAAGAAGATGAGTCACCTTCTCTGTCAGATGATCCGGAGTTGCTTTCAGAAGCTTTGCTGCTTCCTGGAGCTTCTTTTCCAGATCCTCATAGTAGTTCATAAGTCCCTTTGCAGTAAGTGCTTCGATTCTTCGTACCCCTGCTGCAACACCTGTCTCAGAAAGGATCTTAAATGCTACGATATCTCCCGTATTAGCGACGTGTGTACCTCCGCAAAATTCGATGGAGAAATCTCCCATACTGACTACTCGTACAATATCGCCGTATTTTTCACCGAAGAGTGCTGCAGCACCCGTCTTTTTCGCTTCTTCAATCGGCATATTTCTGACAACAACCGGAAGGTGATTCTGAATCTCCTGATTCACAATCTCCTCAACTTTTTTCAATTCTTCCTCTGTCAGAGCCGAGAAATGTGTAAAGTCAAATCTGAGTCTATCTGCATTATTCAGAGATCCTGCCTGTTCCACGTGGTTACCGAGAACCATGCGGAGTGCTTTCTGAAGAAGGTGAGTGGCACTGTGGTTATTTGCCGCAAGCGCACGGTTTTCTTTATCTATTTCCAAAGTCACTGTATCACCGACTTTGATCATACCTTTGGTTACATGTCCGATGTGTCCGAATTTTCCTCCAAGAAGCTTTACAACATCCTCTACCTGGAATTCACCGTCTGCAGTCCGGATGACACCTTTGTCTGCTTCCTGCCCACCGCTGGTTGCATAGAATGGGGTCTGCTCCACAAAGATCGTTCCTCGTTCTCCATCCGACAGAGCATCTGCCAGTTCTGTCTCCGTCGTGAGGACTGTTACCCTGGAATCATATACAAGGTTCTCATATCCTACAAATTCTGTCGTTATGGATGGATCTATAGATTCATATACCGTTACGTCAGCACCCATGTAGTTTGTTACTTCACGCGCTTCACGGGCAGTCTTTCTCTGTATTTCCATAGCCGCTTTGAATCCCTCTTCATCCACGGCAAGACCCTTTTCCTCCAGAATCTCTTTGGTAAGATCCAGCGGGAATCCATAGGTATCGTACAGCTTAAATGCTTTATCACCGGAAAGAACAGTTTCTCCTTTCTTGGCCATCTCAGCTTCCAGATCAGACAGGATAGAAAGACCCTGATCGATCGTCTTATTAAACTGCTCTTCTTCTTTTGCAATTACTTTAAAGATAAATTCTTTCTTTTCTTCCAGTTCCGGATACCCGTCTTTGGATCCATCAATTACCGTCTGGGAGAGCTCCACCAGGAATTCTCCCGGAATATTCAGTAATCTTCCGTGACGACACGCACGTCTGAGCAGACGCCGAAGCACGTAGCCTCTTCCTTCATTAGAAGGCATGATTCCATCTGAGATCATAAATGTAACGGAGCGGATGTGATCCGTAATTACACGGAGTGATACATCATTTGCATCTTCTTTTCCATATTCCACACCAGCCAGACGACATACATGATCTCTCAGAGATTTCAGCGTGTCAATGTCAAACATAGAATCCACATCCTGAACGATACATGCAAGACGTTCCAGTCCCATACCGGTATCAATATTCTTCTGCTCAAGCTCTGTATAATTGTTATTTCCATCATTGTCAAACTGGGTAAATACATTGTTCCAGATCTCCATATAACGGTCGCATTCACAACCTACTGTACAGTCCGGACTTCCACAGCCATATTTTTCGCCGCGATCATAATAAACTTCTGAACACGGACCACAAGGACCTGATCCATGCTCCCAGAAGTTATCTTCTTTTCCAAAACGGAAAATGCGCTCTGCCGGAATTCCTATCTCTTTATTCCAGATCTCCCACGCCTCATCATCATCTTCATATACAGACGGATACAGCCTGTCAGGATCCAGTCCTACTACCTCCGTCAGAAATTCCCATGTCCAGGCGATTGCTTCATGTTTAAAATAATCTCCGAAAGAAAAATTACCAAGCATCTCAAAAAATGTACCGTGTCTTGCTGTTTTTCCTACATTCTCGATATCACCGGTACGAATACATTTCTGACAGGTGGTAACTCTTCTTCTCGGCGGAATCTCCTGTCCTGTAAAATATGGTTTTAAAGGTGCCATTCCTGAATTGATCAGCAACAGACTCTTATCATTGTGCGGCACCAGTGAGAAACTTTTCATTGCAAGATGTTCTTTGCTCTCAAAGAATTCCAGGAACATTCTTCTTAATTCATTTACTCCGTATTTCTGCATAATCTCCTCCTGCTCTCCTTTATCTAAACGGTCCTGTTATATAATAACATTGATTTTGTCAATACTGACTTTTAATTATAAAGAGAAACAGGCGGTTTGTCAACGTTCCGCCTGCTTCTTTACCACTCTTTATCTTCGGATTTTATTTCAGTTCAATCTCTTCGAGTTCCTTTGGCGGAAGTGATTTTGTTGAACCTGCAACAAATTCTTTTACCTTTTTCTGTGCCTTTGGAACTTCAATGTTGGTTCCGGCTCCGGCTACACAACCGCCCGGGCAGCCCATTCCTTCGATCAGACAACCATTCATCCTTCCGACTTTCGCCATGGAAAGAATCTTCTTACATTCTGCAAGGCCCTCTGCATGTTCGATCTTTACTTCTACATCCGGATAATATTCCTTCACACATCTTTCGATGGCGGATGCAACACCACCGGCAACGGCATAACCACGTCCTGCACCTGTTGCATTATGGAAAGAAGATTCTGCTTCGTATTCTGTAAGATCGATATCCTTCGCATCAAACATTGCCTGGAGTTCTTCAAATGTAATGACAAAGTCTACATCACTTCGAACCGTTCTTCTCATGGCTTCCAGCTTCTTGGCAGCACATGGTCCGATAAATACTACTTTTGCGTTCGGGTGCTCTTTTTTGATCGTACGCGCAGTCGCTACCATCGGTGTCAGCTCTTCAGATACCTGATCGATCATATCCGGGAAATACTTCTTTGCAAGCATTGCCCATGAAGGACAGCATGAAGTCAGGAGGAACGGAAGTTCTCCGGTCGCAACCTTCTTCACATAATGGTGAGCCTCTGCGATCGCTCCGATGTCTGCGCCAAGTGCAACCTCATAGAACTCGGAAAATCCAAGCTCCTGAAGTGCTGCCTTTAAGTTTCTTGGTGTAATATTATCCCCAAACTGTCCCGCAAATGCCGGCGCGATCTCTGCAACAATCTGATCCCCCTCAGACAATGCTCTTGCAAGCTGAAATACCTGAGACTTGTCAGAGATAGCTCCAAACGGACAGCTGACCATACACATACCACAGGAAACACACTTGTCACTGTTAATCTGTGCACGCCCACACTTATCAGTTTCAATCGCATTTACACCACACGCCTTTGCACATGGACGCTCTTTTTTGGAGATTGCATCATAAGGACATGCATTCTTACATTTACCACATTTAATACATTTACTCTGATCTATGTAGGATTTTCCGTTAACCATGGAAATAGCGCCCTTTGGACAGACCTCCATACAAGGATGTGCCAGGCAGCCTTTACACATGTTACTGACTTCATATCCTTTTTCTTCGCAACGTGCGCAAGCAGACGGAATTACCTGCATAAGCGGCGGTTCATAATATTTGTCGGAAATGTTACTTGCTTCCACACCTGCAGTAAGATGAACCGGCTTATTTTCCGGACGGAGAGAAAGACCCATTGCCAGTCTTAACCTTTCTCTTACAACAGCACGTGCACGATATATACTGTCTCGATACTGCTCCGCATCCTCATTCACGATCTTGTATGGAATTGCTTCCATATCATCACATAATGTTTCTGCATTTGCCTTAAATCCCAGTCTTGCTACTTCTTCAAATACTTTTCTTCTCAGCTTTCTGACCGTTGTGTCCAACCCTCTCATCATGAGACGCATTCCTCCTGAATTATATTATATTTCTTCTATTTTTTAATATAAATTTTTGTTAAAGAAATGTCAACCAGTTTGTTTGTTCTCTTTTACATACAATTTATAAGAGATAGATGTTATGTTCCCTGCAGATGTCCCGCATCTCTTTCGGCCAGAGACTCGCCTGTACTTCTCCGACATGTGCGCGGTCCAGAAGCAGCATACACAGTCTGGACTGTCCGATTCCACCGCCAATCGTATATGGAAGTTCTCCATTCAGAAGCATCTTATGATATGGCAGATTACTTCGCTCTTCACATCCTGCTTTCTTCAGCTGTTCCTCCAGAGACTTTTCGTCCACACGAATTCCCATACTGGATATCTCCAGTGCACAGTTCAGATTTTCAAACCAGAACAGGATATCACCGTTTAACTGCCAGTCATCATAATCCGGTGCACGTCCGTCATGCGGCTTTCCACTTGCAAGCTTATCACCAATCTGCATCAAAAATACACAGCCATATTCCTTTGTGATCAGGTTCTCTCTCTCCTTCGGTGTCTTATCCGGATACCGGTTTTCCAGTTCCTGAGATGTAATAAAAAATATGTCATCCGGAAGTATTTTCACTGCCTGTGGATATTTATACCACACTTCATGCTGCATATGCTTGATAATCTTAAATATTCTGCGAACCGTATCCTTTAAGGTGTCAACCGTCCGCTCTTCTTTTGTGATAACTTTCTCCCAGTCCCACTGATCCACATAACAGGAGTGCAGGTTATCAAGTTCCTCATCCCGGCGGATCGCATTCATATTGGTATACAGTCCCTCTCCCGGTGCAAATCCGTACTCATAAAGTGCCATTCTCTTCCATTTTGCCAGAGACTGTACAACTTCCACCGTTTCCTGTGGCATTCCTGCGATATCAAACTGAACCGGTCGTTCTACCCCATTCAGGTTATCGTTGAGACCACTGCTCTTTTCGACAAACAGTGGCGCAGAGATACGCTCCAGATTCATTTCCCTTCCGAATTCTTTCTGAAAAGTATCACGAATATACTTAATTGCTCCCTGTGTTTCTCGCACGCTCAGGCGTGGATCATAATTCTCTGGTAATATTAATTCCATGTTTTTCTCCTCTTATATATTCTTCCTTATTAACAAATGTGAAATTGTATCATGATTATTCTGCAAATACACTCTGCGCATAATATACGGACTGCATCGCATCTTTTCCATAAAAATCTGCCCCGATCATATCCGCGTATTCCTGATTCAGCACAGCTCCGCCGACCATCACTTTACAGTCCGGCTTGCGTTCTCTTAAAAGCCGGATCGTTTCCTCCATACTCACAACCGTCGTAGTCATCAGTGCACTCAGACCAACCAGACGGATATCTTCCTTAATCGCCGTATCTACGATTGTCTCCGGAGGAACATCTTTTCCAAGATCAAACACATCAAAACTGTAATTTTCCATCAATACTTTAACGATATTCTTTCCAATATCATGAATATCTCCCTTGACAGTAGCCAGAACCACTCTATTCTTTTTCTGCAGATTATCTCCGCTCTTTGCCAGCTGCTCTTTCAAAACTGAAAATGCAATCTTGGCTGCATCCGCACTCATTAAAAGCTGTGGAAGGAACACCGTTCCCTTTTCAAAGCCTTTTCCCACTTCATCCAACGCAGGAATCAGGTACTGATTAATAATATCAAGCGGTTCCATTTCACCCAGAAGTTTTCTGGTCGTGTGATGAGCCTCTTCTTTGAGTCCTTTTTCAATTGCTTCTTTCAAAGTAATCTCTGCCTTCCTGCTGACAGGAGCCGATGATGTCTGATTGCCGTACTGATGGATGTACGCTTCGCAGTTTTCATCATAATTCATAAGCGCACAGAATGAATAATAAGAACGCATCATATCCTCGGAAGACGGATTGATGATTCCGGCGCTCAATCCATTCTGCATCGCCATCGTATAAAAATTAGAATTAATTGCAGGGCGATAAGGAAGACCGAAGGATATATTAGACACTCCGAGTACCGTGCATACTCCATAGGTTTCACGAACTCCTTTTAATGCATCCAGTGTAATCTTCGCACCATCTGCCTCGGAACTGATTGTCATTGTAAGTACATCTATTACAATATCCTTTTTATCAATTCCATACTTTTTCGCTTCTTCAATAATCTTTCCGGCTACTTTTATTCTGCCCTCCGCCGTCTTCGGAATACCGTCTTCATCGAGTGTAAGACCTACCACAACACCTCCGTAGCGCTGTATCAGTGGGAATACCGCATCCATGCTTTCCTGTTTTCCATTGACGGAGTTGATCATCGGTTTTCCATTATAGATACGCATAGCAGCTTCCATTGCCTGTATATCAACGGTATCAATCTGAAGCGGAAGACTGGTAACACTCTGCAATTCTGTCACAACTTCCCGCATCATCTCCACTTCATCAATATCCGGAAGACCGACATTAACATCGAGAATATGCGCACCCTTATCCTGCTGCGTAATTCCTTCTTTCAGGATATAATCAATATCATGATTTTTCAGTGCCTGCTTAAACAGCTTCTTGCCGGTCGGATTAATACGCTCTCCGATGATTTTTGGTTCTTTTCCAAGTACCACTGCCTGACCGTAAGAAGATACAATCGTAAGATCTTTTTTCACCGGCGGTATCACCGACATACCTCTGGTATTTTGAACCATCGCACGAATATGATCCGGCGTTGTTCCACAGCATCCTCCGATAACACACGCACCGGAAGTGACAATTTCTTTCATCAGCTCTGCAAACTCTTCCGGTCTTACATCATAATACACTTCTCCATCTTTCTGCTTTGGAAGACCCGCATTAGGCTTTACGATGATTGGTACAGAAGTATATTTCATCAATTCCTGCAGGATCGGCATCATCTGTTTTGGTCCCATTCCACAGTTGATACCCAATGCATCCACGCGAAGTCCTTCCAGCATGGCTGTCACCGATGGAACATCTCCACCGGTCAAAAGCTTCCCCTTTTCATCAAATATCAAGGTTGCAAATACCGGAAGGCCAGTGTTCTCTTTCGCTGCCAGAACTGCAGCTTTCACTTCATAGCTGTCGCTCATGGTCTCTATATGAATCAGATCCGCTCCTGCCTCTTCTCCATATATCATGGTTTCTTTAAAAGCTTCATATGCTTCTTCAAAAGATAGATCTCCCATCGGCTTCAAGAGTTTGCCGGTAGGTCCCACATCCAGCGCTGTATATACTTTTCTTCCATCGTGAACTCCGAGAAGCGCTGCTTTTTTTACGTGTGATATGGCAGCAGTTACAATCTCTTTCAAAGAATAATCTGAATTATGAAACTTAATTGCATTTGCACCAAATGTATTGGAAAGAACAATGTCACTTCCCGCTTCAAAATATTGTCGATGTATCTCGACTATCTCATCTGCATGTTCCAGATTCCACGTCTCCGGAAGTTCTCCCGGCTTCAGTCCTCTTTCCTGCAGGAGCGTTCCCATACCTCCATCAAAATACAATAATTCTTTTCCCAGTCGATCCAATATCATTCGTACTTTACCTCCGATAAATGCAGTCTTTCTTATCACATGATTCACAGCCCTTTTTATGACAGGACGTCTGCAGACGACTGAGTCCGATCACTGCAGTAACTGATTTCGACGGCGTCAGCATACTGCTGTCTGTCATGGTAAGTCCGATCGTCTTTGCTGTATCCAGCATTCGCAGGATCATCTCCTGGTGTTCAATAGAAAAATCTCCATATCCGGGACTGAACCTTGGCCGAAGATAATATCCTGCTTTTTCCTGCTCTGTCTCTTCTTTTTCCTGCCATACATCCAGATACTCTTCCAGCATAGCTGCTGCACAGGCCTGCAGGACGACAACACGCGCCATATCAGATAGCGCATATTTCCGCAAAAGCATGTCAACCTTCGCTCCCAGTGTAGCTCCCAACACAATCACTTTCTCACATCCGGAAAGATTTTTTCCCAGATTTCGGCTGTTGATATTCATTTTCCCAATTATTATATGCCCATCTGCCTGAAATTCCAAGTCAAAAATGCGATAGATGATTCTTTCGCATGCCGATTCTTCCAGCTCTTTAAAAGAACTTTCCACCAGCGCAAGCGTATGCTCATCTACCGCATGTCTTCCATATCCCAGGTAACGAACGGCTTCTCTTGTTCTAGCATCCATTCCTGTGTCCTCTTTATTTTACAATATCTGAAAGATTATGCATAATTGCTTCTGCAACTTCTGGTTTGTTCATGGAATAAATATGTACATGATTGATTCCATTCGCAATCAAATCAATAATCTGATCCGTTGCATAAGCAATTCCGGCCTGCTGCATTGCTTTCGGATCATCTCCGAACCGATCTACGATCGCGCGGAAACGCTCCGGAAGCACTGTACCGGACATTCCCAGAATTCGTTCCATCTGTTTGGCATTGGTGACCGGCATGATCCCGGGAAGTACTGGTATCGTGATTCCCTTCTCTCTAATCCGATACAAAAAATTATAAAGGATATTGTTGTCAAAAAACATCTGAGTTGTCAGAAAATCCACACCACAATCGACTTTATGCTTTAAATATATAATATCTTCTTTTTTATGCTCTGATTCCACATGTCCCTCCGGATAGCATGCCGCACCAATGCAAAAGTCTCCCTGACTCTTAATATCTGTAATCAGTTCACTGGCATAACGATAATGGTTTGGGATCGGAAACTCTCCATCCTTTGGAATATCTCCCCGAAGTGCCAGAATATTCTCAATTCCCTGCTTTTTAAGTTCATCTATAACATGATGAACCTCTTCTTTTGTCGAAGATACACAAGTCAGATGTGCAAGACTCGTTACTCCAAATTGTTTCTTGATATGCGATGCGATCCGCACTGTATTTTTACTGGTTCCTCCCCCGGCACCATAAGTAACACTCATGTAAGACGGCCGCAATGCCGCAATTTTCTCTGTTGCCTGCAGCACACTGTCATATGCGGCATCCGTTTTCGGCGGAAATACTTCAAAGGATATATGAGGTGTTTCCTGTTTTAATATGTCTCTGATCTTCATGTCAGTCTCCTCATTACATGTTGTCATACAGTTCCTCATACTGCTTTGCGGAATTCGTCCATGAAAAATCTCTGCTCATTGCACGCTCTGCAATCTTGTTCCAGTCACGTTTTTTATTATAAAAAACGCTTTGTGCATAACGAACTGTTCCGAGCATCTCATGTGCATTATAATTCGCAAAGCTGAATCCCGTTCCTGTCTTTTCAAATTCATTGTAAGCTTCCACAGTATCTTTCAGGCCACCGGTCTCACGGACAATCGGAACAGTTCCGTAACGAAGACTCATCAGCTGACTCAGACCGCATGGTTCAAAAAGTGACGGCATCAGAAATGCGTCACAAGACGCATAGATCTTATGGGACATCGCCTCGGAATAATAGATATTGGCAGATACCTTGCCCTGATACTTCCATTCAAAGTGACGGAACATGTTCTCATACTGTGTTTCTCCGGTTCCCAACACAACAAGCTGTATATCATCCTGACAAAGTTCATCCATCACATATGCCACCAGATCGAATCCCTTCTGGTCTGTCAGGCGGGAAACAATACCGATCATCATGGTCTTCTGGTTCTGCTCCAGATTCAGTTCCTTCTGCAGTGCAATCTTATTTTTAATCTTTTCCTTACGGAAATTACTTACATCATAATTCTTCGTAATATACTCATCTGTTGACGGATCAAAATCTTTATAATCAATTCCGTTTACAATTCCAGACAGACAGTTGGAACGTGCATTCATCAGACCATCCAGTCTTTCGCCGTAAAATGGTGTCTTAATCTCCTCTGCATAAGAATTGCTTACCGTCGTAATTCGATCCGCGTACACAATTCCGCCCTTCAGGAAATTCGCATCTCTATATGCTTCCAGCTTGTCCGGAGCAAAATAATACTGCGGGAGTCCCGTAATATCTCTGACTTTCTGTGTATCCCATGTACCCTGGAACTTCAGATTGTGAATTGTCATAACCGTCTTGATTCCACGGTAGTATTCGTCTCCAAATCGGAAATTATCCAGGAAAACCGGAACCAGACCGGTCTGCCAGTCATGACAATGTATGATGTCAGGACGAAAATCTATCACTGGCAGCGCACATAATACTGCTTTTGAGAAGAATGCAAATTTTTCAATATCTGTATACATCTCCCCGTAAGGTGCAGGTCCATTAAAATAATACTCATTATCAATAAAGTAAAACTTAATCCCATCATATTCCGTTTCCAGAATTCCTACATATTGTTTTCTCCAGTTGAGATCCATATAAAAATGCGTGTTGTATTCGAGTTTGTCTTTCCACACTTCCTTCATACACATATATTTCGGCAGCATGACACGCACATCATACTTTTCTTTATCAAAATATTTCGGCAATGAACCTACAACATCTGCAAGACCTCCTGTTTTAATAAAAGGTACTGCTTCCGACGCTGCAAATAATATTTTTTTCATCACTTTTCCTCCCAACCTCATAAATATATGCATATTAT
>NZ_JAFBIZ010000104.1 GCF_021531995.1 Faecalicatena contorta | reverse complement strand
GCCTTATTAAAGTGCGCCTAAAATGTCCGGTTATCTACATTTCATTCCAGAATTCGTGCTTTGCACGAATTCATCCTTGTTTTGGTTCAGAATTGCGAACAAGCTTAGCGAGTTTCGCAATTACCTATTTTTTATTGTTAATTATGAGTGCCTGTCCATAAATTGTCGATTACTAATCGGGGAAAAACTGATTCAGAATGTCAATGGTTTCTTTCGCAGTAAAACCCCAGAGAATGGTACTCAGCGCTTCTATCGCTGCGTGACGTTTCCGGTAATAGGTACGGTAAGAGATATTGCTGATATGCGGTTCAAGCTTTTCAAGGATCTCATCCGTGTTTTTCAGTTCCTGTGGAGACAGGAATGCATAATAGAGAATCCAGTAATACTGTTCTCCGTGCTTATGATTGTTACGGAGAAGATCAACGGAAGAATCTAATAGCTTCAACATCTTGTTACTCCGCTCAATGCTTTTTGCCCTTTCTGCTATGTCAGTTCCGGATAATTCTATCCCTGCAGCATAAACGGAATCTAAAAAATCATCCACACTGGTTCCATATTCCATACGGAATTGCGCTTCTAACTGCCGGACCACTACCTTCAGGCTGTATGTGGCATCCCGGTATCTTTGCAGAAACTTGTAAGTGTCGTGGAAGCGGGGATCTTCTTCAGGAGTCGCATAGCTTTGTTTTTTGGTTCTAGCCATTCTATTCACCCCCTTTCGCAGTAGCCATATATGTTTCAGCAGGCAGGCTAACGGCAGATTTTTCTTCTGGCGTGACAGTCAGTTCAAACCGATATGCAGCCTTTCCGTAAGGACAGATAATATTTAGTGTATATTGATTTACTGTATCTATGCAGGCTGATAAAGGAGATAATATATACCTGGTTTTGGAGCATTCGCAGCACGGAATCCCCTGTGTTTGCAGTAGTTCTGCAACTTTTTTGATGATAAATTTCATGTGAGAAACCGAAACGCAGGACTTATTTTTTGGAACGGTGATTTGTTCTTCTGTGACAGTTTCTGAAACGCAGACCTCTTCTTCGATTTCAGGTACGTGGATTGGCAGTTGCATGTTCATAGCGATTTCCTCCTTATCTATCATTACATCACTGATGTCAAACATCACAGACAGGTAGTAGTTAAGATAGATCATGCTGCCATGTTTGCCTTTGAAGCTGACAAGAGTGATGAAGTTTAACTCTTCAAATTTTTTCAAGATACGTGATATAGTGGTTTTTGAATGTCCCCAACGTTCTCCAAGTGAATGGAAGCTGGTTAGGGGATTACCTGTGTTATTTCGGTAATATACTACAGGTGCAGAGAATGAGCCTTGCACGGTTGGATCATTGTATATAGCATGAATCCACATATCCAGTAACATATCCATCTCTGAGCATTTCCCCAGGCTGATAAGTTCATGGACTTTTGCAATAGGGAAAAAGAAAAATCCATCATCCTTTTTGCAGGGACAGTTGTATTCCAGAACGGTATTGTCCTTTGCCCAGTCAGTGATCTTAAATTTTACGATTTTCTTATTTCCAAGAAGAGAGTATGTAATACAATTTTGCTTCTCCAGAAAATCTAAAATAGAGATTGCCTGATGCTGGAACCGGCAGCGAAACCATGTTTGAAGATCTGAAAGGGTACAGATCCATTCGCCGGGACCTACCATGTAGGTGATGTGTTCCATTCGCCGATAAGACGAGCGGTAATTGGCATAAGAGCAAAGCACGATATAGTAAAAAAGAAAAGAGCCTCCGTTTGTGCGGATGCTCTTGTCAGCGATAAGCGATTGTATAAAATCTCTGTAGATTCTGCAACGTGGGAAATCCACGATTTGTTTTATTTCTAATTTATAATCCATAAAATGCCTCCATTATATGCTTTGTAAAATTGTATTAATGTGTTAAAATAAGGTTGATTGAAAACTGTTTTTTAAACGTTCCCTGCTAATAATCCGGTGGTCGTACCGGCTTCGAATCTGATGCTGGCTAACGATTTGCTAATTTCATATCAGAATATTAGAGGATACGAGAGGAAACTTGAGGTTATTTCCTCCCGCTTAAATTGGCAAATTACCCAGGAAATTCAAGGGTCCATAGGGTATAAGAGGAGAGTAGGCTACACGTCAGTTTATTGCATTGTTTTTTCTCCTAAGCACTAGTTGTGAGTTCGATTCTCGCAGGGAACGTTGCAAACAAAGCGGTAATGATTCGCAGAAAATGCTATGTCATGAACCGCTTTTTTGTTTTAAATGAGATGAAAAAAAACAGGTAGGGAATGAATTTCCAGCTAATTTGAAGTGATTTTCGTTAGCTGGCGGCTAATCAAAAATGCTGTTTTGCAAACGGGAAAAAATGAACTTCCTGCTAACATCGGGGTTCGTTCCTGTTGCAACCTCAGATCGGGGATGTAAAACAGGGGAAAACGGGGTAGAATCCTTCGATGAAAAGAACTTCTGCAAACATCCATTAGCTGAAACAATAGAATATTTCATTAGCTGTAGCTAATGGCAAACGGGATGCTCGTTTGGATCAGATTCAAATATAAGAATCTAATCTGAACGGGCATTTTTTATGTCTATTTCGATGGAAAGAAGGAAGATGGCAGGAAAGGAATATACAGCGAAAGACAAGATCTTTTCTAAAATGACAAGAGAAGGTCTGACGAAAGAAGCACTCCGGGATGGTTCTGTGAAGAAAATCAGCCAGAAAAGCCGTGATGAACCTGAACTTGACAGTAAGGAGCGGGATGAGAAAAATGCGGCTCCCGGCAAAAGGATGTCGGACAGTTCCGGAAGAACTAATAACCGACGCATGAGAAGGTATGTGCAGGAATTAAGAATGTCTTCAGATATTGCATCTGAAGAAAAAACTGCAAGAACTTTTTCAAAAGCAAGCAGTGAAAGAATCATAGAAAAAAGGACAGCCGTTACCAGGGAAAGCTTCGTTCTCAGGAACAGATTCCGAAAGTATCTGGTATCTCGAATCAGAAAGATCAAGTAAAGAAGAAACGTGCTCGAAAGAGACTGACAGAAGAACAGGAAAAATCGGGTAGGCTTTCTTTTGGTGATGAAGGATCCGGCATGATCCGCGGAGCCGGAATAGGAATGGGTCGAAAGGTAGCAGCCGGTGCGGCACTATATGCCAGAAATCAGATAACAGAGGATGGAGATGATAATGCTGCTGTAGATGGTTCCGGTGCAATGATTGCAGCTGCTGATGAAGCGGCCCACAGTCTTCGCAGAGCACAGTTAAGAAGCTAGCCCTGTCATCGAAGAATTCGATGATGGGGCTATTCTGTTGATTGAGAGTAGTTATCATACAATGTATATTGAGGATGTAATTGTAAAACATATATAACGAATTGAAATTCAGGAGGTATGATTATGTATTATTCAAGTGGAAACTATGAAGCTTTTGCTCATCCGAAGAAACCAGAAGGAGTAGATCACAAGTCAGCTTATATTATTGGTACAGGGCTGGCAGCACTTTCAGCCGCATGTTACCTTGTCCGTGATGGTCAGATGAAAGGTGAACGTATACACATTTTTGAAAAAGATCCGATTCCTGGTGGTGCCTGTGATGGGTTTGAATATCCGGGTGTAGGTTATGTAATGCGTGGCGGACGTGAAATGGATAACCATTTTGAAGTTATGTGGGATTTGTTCCATTCTATCCCATCTATTGAAACTGAGGGAGTCAGTGTACTGGATGAGTATTATTGGCTCAATAAAGAAGATCCGAATTACTCCCTTTGCCGTGCTACTGTCAACCGGGGACAGGATGCACATACAGATAAGAAATTTGCAGTTTCAGACAAAGCACAGATGGAGATCATGAGGCTGTTTTTCACGCCGGATGAAGAATTGTATGATAAACGTATTGATGAATATTTTGACGATGAAGTATTTGATTCAAACTTCTGGCTGTACTGGCGGACGATGTTTGCGTTTGAAAACTGGCACAGCGCACTGGAAATGAAGCGTTACATTAAGCGGTATATTCACCATATTGGAGGGCTTCCTGATTTCACCGCTCTGCGCTTTACAAAATATAATCAGTATGAGAGTATGATCCTTCCGATGGTAAAATATCTGGAAAATGCCGGTGTCGTATTCCACTATAATACAAAGGTTGTAAATGTTGAGTTTGATGTTACATCCAACAGAAAGCAGGCTACCCGTATTGAAATTGAGGCGGAAGGTGAAACACGTTTCGTAGACCTCACAGAGGATGATCTTGTGTTCATCACAAATGGTGGATGTGTGGAAAACTCTGCAATGGGATCCCAGAATACGCCGGCTCCATATAATCCGGAAATCAAGCCAGGTGGCGGATGGGATATGTGGAGACGTATTGCCGCCCAAAGCCCTGACTTTGGAAATCCGGATAAATTCTGTTATGACAGTGAGCTGTGCAACTGGATGAGTGCCACTGTGGAGACACTTGATCAAAGAATTATTCCATATATCACAAATATCTGTAAACGAGATCCGTTTACTGGTAAAGTGGTCACCGGCGGTATTGTATCTGTAAAAGATTCCAGCTGGCTTTTGAGTTGGACGATTAACCGTCAGCCACAGTTCCGTTCCCAGCCAAAAGACCATTGTCTCGTTTGGGTATATGCGCTCTTTAATGACAGACCTGGTGACTATGTCAAAAAGCCAATGAGAGATTGTACAGGAAAAGAGATCTGTATGGAATGGCTGTACCATATTGGTGTGCCGGAAAACGAGATCGAAGAACTGGCTGAGAACAGTGCAAACACAGTTCCAGTTATGATGCCTTATATTGATGCCTTTTTCATGCCTCGTAATGATACGGATCGTCCAAAAGTTGTGCCTGATGGAGCAGTAAACTTTGCATTTATTGGCCAGTTTGCCGAGACCGCAAGGGATACTATTTTTACAACAGAGTATTCCATGCGTACCGGTATGGAAGCTGTTTATACCTTGCTTAATGTAGACCGTGGAGTTCCGGAGGTTTGGTGCAGCACATATGATGTGAGAGATCTTTTGAATGCGACTGTCAAATTGCGTGATGGAGAACCACTGACTCAGATGAAGCTGGGAATCAAGGAAAAGATTGCTGTTAAAAAGGCTTTAGACTTTATCAAAAACACAGATGTGGAAAAACTGCTGAAAGAATATCATGTTATTTGAGTTTGAAAAAATTGAAATAATCATATTCTTTTCCATGATAAACAAATAAGCAAAAGCTTTCCGTTGTCGACATTTATGTCGGCAATGGGAAGCTTTTATTGATCTTGGACTTTGAATGAATCCAGACAAACATGTTAAGATTGCCTAGTTTTTGGATATATAGAAGACGTTTGCCCATAGAAGAAGAATGAAATAGTATGTAGAATTTAGGCAAGAAAAAGAGAATGGAGGTGAAAATATTGAAAAAGATTCGTATGGCAAGAGATGGGTATGTTTTGATTTCAATTATTTTCTATATAGCTGGAATCGTATGTATGACAATACCATCTATATCCCCACTGGTGCTATGTATCACAGGGGGCATCATATTAGTTGCCTATGGAATTGTTAAGATTATTGGATATCTTTCAGATGATTTGTATGATCTGGCTTTCCAACATGATCTGGCCTGTGGAATATTCCTGATAGTGCTAGGAGTGATAGTGCTTGGATGTAATTTGCGTATCCGTTCATATCTTTCCCCAGGACTAGGATTGTTGATTTTGCTTGACGCTGTATTAAAAGTTCAGACTGCAAAAGACGCAAAAGTATTTGGACTTGAAATATGGAAATGGATATTGACACTTTCCATCATTGTAGCTGCTTTTGGGATCTTAATTATAATAAAGCCGTTTCAGGAAAGTCAGATCAGTCATGTCATTATCGGATGCGGTTTTTTTGCAGAAGGTCTCATGAATCATCTCACAGTCAAGGAGACGGTGAAGATTTCAAAACAAATCCAAGGACAGGCAAAGAACGAGGAAGATACTGACTGGGAAGAATAAAATGTTTAAGTAAAACTTATTATTAACAAATATAAAATTATAGGGAGGAATTCTATTATGAACGCATCAAATACTTTAAAGAAACTGGGAATCGAGCAGACATTCAATTATATTTACAAGGATCCGGATAAGCATATGCCGAAGATGATGGACTGGGCAGATAAATTTGCTGATGGAGAATTTATTTCTCAGAGAAAAATAATTCGGGATGCAATTACAGATCCGGAACATCCTTATTATCACTATATCCGCCGTCTTTTTAAAGAGGTAGCTCCCAATGTGACTAAGACACTTGCCGTGAATCTGTTTATTAATGCCAGTCTGGTTGGCTGGAAGAAGGAAGAAGAACTGAGAAAGAAGTATAACTGTAATATTCCATGGGCTATCCTTCTGGATCCTACATCTGCCTGCAATCTGCACTGTACGGGATGCTGGGCGGCGGAATATGGACACAAATTAAATCTTACTTTTGATGAGATTGATGATATTATCTGCCAGGGAAAAGAATTGGGCGTTTATTTTTACATTTACACTGGCGGCGAGCCACTGGTTCGTAAAAAAGACTTGATTCGGATCTGTGAAAAGCATTCGGATTGCGTATTCCTCTGCTTTACAAATTCCACATTAATTGACGAAGAATTTGCGGATGAAATGCTCCGTGTAGGTAATTTTGTACCAGCCATTTCTCTGGAAGGATTTGAAGAGGCAACTGATGGACGACGTGGAACTGGTGTATATCAGAAAGTACGTAAAGCCATGGAACTTCTCAGAAGAAAGAAACTGATTTATGGAATCTCTTGCTGCTATACCAGCGCTAATTATGATTCAATTACATCAGAGGAATTCTATGATACATTGATTGAAATGGGCGCCTATTTTGTATGGTATTTCCATTATATGCCGGTAGGAAACGATGCTGTTCCAGAGTTGATGCCTACACCGCAGCAGCGTACCGGAGTTTATGAGAAAATCCGTCGTTATCGTGCCACAAAGCCATTGTTTGCACTGGATTTTCAGAATGATGCAGAATATGTTGGCGGATGTATCGCCGGTGGTCATCGCTACTTACATATAAATGCTAACGGTGATATCGATCCATGCGTATTTATCCATTATTCAGATTCTAATATTCGGGAAAAGACGCTTCTGGAAGCACTGCAGTCACCGATGATGATGGCTTACCATGATAATCAGCCATTTAATGAAAATATGCTTCGTCCGTGTCCTATGCTGGAAAATCCTGACAAGCTTCGTGCAATGGTTGAAAAATCAGGTGCTGACTCAACAGATCTTCAATCTCCAGAAACGGCAGAACATCTTTGTGCAAAATGTGACCAGTATGCGAAGAATTGGAAGCCGGTTGCAGATGAACTTTGGAAAGAGAACAGGGCGAAAAAGAAAATTGCAGATTAAAGAAAAACTATAAATTTGAACATTGAAGTATTTATTCAGGTAATCGAAATAAATGAAAGGAAATAAAAAATGAACAAAAGTAAACGATTTTTTACATCAGAGTCTGTCACAGAAGGGCATCCAGATAAAATGTGTGATGCTATTTCAGATGCTGTGCTGGATGAATTATTGAAGCAGGATCCTATGAGCCGGGTGGCGTGTGAGACGGTAACGACTACAGGTCTTGTTATGGTAATGGGAGAAATTACTTCCAATGCATATGTAGATATCCAGAAGGTGGTTCGAGATACAATCAGGGAAATTGGATATACAAATGCAGAGTATGGTTTTGATGCAGATACCTGTGGTGTGTTAACAGCCATTGATGAACAGTCGGCAGATATAGCAATGGGTGTGGATAGGGCTCTCGAGGCAAAAGAACATAATTTGTCAGATGAAGAGATTGAAGCTATCGGAGCAGGGGATCAGGGAATGATGTTTGGATATGCGACGAATGAGACTAAGACGTATATGCCCTATCCCATTGAGCTTGCACATAAGCTGGCCTTGCAGCTGACAAAAGTACGAAAAGATGGAATACTTCCATATTTGAGACCAGATGGAAAAACCCAGGTAACTGTAGAGTATGATGAAAAGGACAAACCATTCAGGCTGGATGCCGTAGTGCTTTCTACACAGCATGATCCGGACATAACACAGGGACAGATTCAGTTGGATATTAAAAAATATGTGTTTGACGAAATCCTACCAGGTGGAATGGTGGACGAGAATACAAAATTCTATATCAATCCAACAGGCCGTTTTGTAATAGGTGGACCGCATGGAGACAGTGGATTGACAGGCCGTAAGATTATTGTAGATACATATGGAGGATATGCGCGGCATGGTGGCGGAGCTTTTTCCGGAAAGGACTGTACCAAGGTAGATCGCTCTGCATCATATGCGGCTCGTTATGCGGCAAAAAATATTGTAGCGTCAGGGTTGGCTGAAAAATGTGAGGTGCAGCTTTCCTATGCTATTGGTGTAGCACAGCCCACATCAATTATGGTGGACACGTTTGGAACAGGAAAACTCTCAGATGAGAGAATTACGGAGATTGTAAGAGAGAACTTTGATTTTCGCCCAGCTGGTATTATCAAAGAATTGACTTTAAGAAGACCTATTTACAGACAGACAGCTGCTTATGGACATTTTGGAAGGGAAGATTTGGATCTTCCATGGGAAAGACTGGATAAAGTAAATGAATTAAAGAAATATTTGTAATAGTATAAAAATGGCACAGGAGGATTATAGGATGAACGTTGCGATTGTAACAGACAGCAACAGTGGGATCTTTGAACAAGAAGGAAAGATTCTGGGTGTCCATGTCATTCCAATGCCGGTGATTCTGGAAGGGAAAATATATTATGAAGGCATTGATTTAATTCATGAGGAGTTTTATCAATGCCTTGAGGAAAACAGAGAAGTTTTTAGTTCACAGCCTTCGCCGGCAGAAGTGACAGACATGTGGGATAAGCTGCTATTATCTGAATATGATGAAATTGTATATATTCCAATGTCCAGTGGACTCAGTGGATCCTATCAGACAGCTCAGGCCCTGGCGCAGGATTATGAAGAAAAAGTACAGGTGGTTGATAATCATCGTATTTCTGTTACCCAGAGGCAGTCTGTGTTGGATGCACTGGTGCTGAAAGAAAAAGGGTGTTCTGCAAAAGAAATAAAAGAAGCTTTAGAACAAACTGCTTATGAATCCATTATCTATGTAGGCGTGGAAACCTTAGAATATTTGAAAAAGGGAGGACGTGTTACTCCGGCGGGAGCTGCCATGGGCACATTATTAAGTATAAAACCACTGCTCGTAATTGCTGGAGAACGTTTAGATGCCTATGCAAAAGTTCGTGGAACAAAAAGCTGTAAAAAGCGTCTGCTTATGGAAATGAATACAATTGCAGATGAATTTCATAAAAATAGTGATGAGATATATGTGGGCGTCGCAGGGAGCTTCGGAAAAAAAGAAGAACATCAGGAATGGATGGAAATGGCCCAAGAGATGTTTCCCTGGGAAGATGTTAAATACGATCCGCTGACATTCAGTATCAGCTGTCATGTGGGGCCAGGGGCTTTCGGTATGGGGATAAGTAGAAAAATAAGAATTTAGAATAAGTGGGGAATCAAATGAAGCGTTCATGGTTTAGAGCATTGCTCTTGAGACGAGTACAAGTATTATATCTGTACGCCATATTTGATTGTCGATGACAGCATGGTATCTGCATTGTGCTTAGCGGCTAAAAGCGGTGTAGATGTGCGGATTATCACTCCTCATATTTATGACAAGGCCTTGATTCATTTGACTACACGATCATTTTACAGGGAATTGATATATGGTGGTGTGAAAATATATGAATATTCAAAAGGATTTATGCATTCTAAAATATTTGTTTCCGATGACCAGATAGCGACTGTAGGAACAACGAATTTAGATTTTAGAAGCCTCTATCTGCATTTCGAATGTGGAGTATGGATGTATAACAGTAAGGCAGTATTACAAATAAAAAAAGATTATTTTGATACATTGAATGAGTGCACGCAGATTACATTAGAAGAGTGTATAGAAAGGTTGCCAATAAGAGTATTTCAGGAAATCTTGAGAATATTTGCCCCGCTAATGTAAAGAGCACCGCCAAGTTGAAGCGGTGCTCAATCTATTCGGGTATTATATACTTGAAGATTCGGACAATTCAAGAAATGCCTGCTTCAAAGAATCTCCAATCAAATCAGTAATACGAGTAACTGACTTCAAAAGGTCAAAGTTCATGTTTTTGTCCAGCCAATCTAATGTGTATCCAAGAAGGCAACATTTATAGTACTGTATTAGGATAGTTTTATCTTCAGAAGGAATATTCAAATCTTTGGTAACAGTATGTATGTATTGAGTTACTGTGTAGAGTATGATTCTTTCCAATTCGTTTTGGAATACATCTCGTTTCACAGAACGGTATATATGGAGCATGGCCTTTTTGCGTTTTAAGCAATGTTCAACAATTGGAATCAAGCAATCCGTCGGTGAACCAAAATGTCCGTTAGTCTGGATGATTTGATCTACATCAGATTTTATTGTAGTTTCCAGAAGCTCAGGAATGTCATGAAAATGATAGTAAAAGGTGTTTCGGTTGACTTGGCAGCGTTCTACAATATCCCTTACAGTAATCTTGGTGTAGGGACGTTCTTCCAGCAACTGCCAGAAAGCATCTATGATGGCAGATTTTGTATGGTTCATATATATATCAACTCGCTTTTTGTTTTTTTATATCGTAGCATAAAATGTCGAATGATACAATGATGCAGAACAATGAAAAAATTTGGAAAGATGATAAAAGGCATTTTGAAATGTATTTTGGGAATCTTTATCATCACACATGTGGGAATTACAATAGTGTTGTTTTCTTATGTGTTTAGTATTGTCATCATAATCAATGGAGTAATCTGTATGGAGACGGCTGTTTGCATGAAAGACATATTTCATGTGCGCTGTACATCATATGTTATTCTATCATGTATTATTATTCTGGTTGGAATTAGTATGATGTTCTTTTCACCGGATACAGTTTCAACCGCTGCATTAATGG
>NZ_JAFBIZ010000103.1 GCF_021531995.1 Faecalicatena contorta | reverse complement strand
GAATCTATCAAACAAATCAGATTTCGCCATTTCTGGCAAAATAATTCACACTAACATATGTATAATACCGGAACTATCTTCTATTTATAATGTAAGCTGAAGCATAGAAGCCAAGATTTATGTATCACATGCATCTCCTTTATTTTTTTGGCATTATATGCAGATACAGCCGTAGTTATCATCCGGTGGATAAGGAGGATGAAGCATGCAAAATGATAAGAATCTGCAGCAGATGTTCCAGGAACTTACAGGGTATGAAAAAAAGAATGTAGAACTGAAGATTAATGGAGCACCGGCAAGCCCCATGCAGATTGTACAGGCGCACTTGATGCGTGAGCACAATGAATATATGCGAGAGTATGTACTGGACGAGGAAGGTGACATCAAAGAACTGCGTTTTCAGCGTATTGAGAAATAATATAATTTAATGAATAAGATTTGCAAATATCCCGCAAAATACAATAAAATGTCGAAATAAATAATGACGTGTGTCGACTGGTTTGATATAATGAAATCTGTAGGAGGTGCAGCATGGAAGATAAAGAAAAAAGAAGCCGCACAACTTTGGACCGTACAGGAAGCATCAAACGACCAAACGAAGCAGGACAGAAAATACCGCAAACCACGGAAACCGAGTCTGCAGGAAGTCGTGCCGGTATGCCTAGAGCCGGTGGAGATGAGACCAGGACACGTCGAAATGCTGGGAAAGAATATATAGATCAGAAGGCCGGTACGATCAGAACAGGAACGTCGGAACGCCGCACCGGAGGAACGAGAAGTGCAACACCAAGATCAGGGAATGCATCATCTAGACCAACAGGTGCTGCATCAAGGTTGAGTAGTCCTTCCTCGAGACAGGAAGGAGCACAGACAGGATCGCGGAGTACGTCTGCAAATGCGAAGGGTACATTTGTAAATGCAAACGGTACATCTGAGGGAAGGAAGAGCACATCGACGGATTCAAGAAATGCACCGGGACAGGGGAAAAGAAGCGGAGAATCCTCAAGAAGAATTTCAGAAAGATCGACAGGGACACAGAGAAGAAGACCTCAGAATTCAAGGTCACAGTCTCAAAGGCCGTCATCAAGAAAAAGGCCGGCTGGCAAGGCACAGTCCAGGAGAAGAAGAAAGAGAAATCTTATGCTTAAGATGATTCTTCTGATGATATTAATTGCTGCAGCGATCATAGGAACATTTTTGTGGAAAAGATATAGTCCTTCTAAAGAAACGTATGATTTACAGAAATATTATGGAATAGAAGATGAAGGGCAGATGGCGATTACCATTGATAACCAGGTGGTAGAGCCACATGGAATGATCGACAATGGAAAAGCTTATATTGAGTATAATGTGGTGAGAGATTATATCAATAGTCGGTTTTATTGGGATCCAAATGAAAATATTCTCCTGTATACGCTTCCGAAAGATACAGTATCTGTAGAGGTTGGAAGTAAGGATTATTCTATATCCAGAGAAAAGAAAAGTGAAGATTATATTATTTTAAAGACAGAAGGAAGCACAGCTTATATTGCACTGGATTTTGTTCAGCAGTATACGAATATTGAATATGAAGTATTCAGTGAACCAGATCGCGTGATGATTCAGACAGAATGGGGTGAGACAAAAGTCGCGACGGTGAAAAAAGATACACAGGTGAGATATCAGGGCGGTGTAAAGAGTCCGATATTAACCGAACTGGAGAAAAAAGAAGAAGTTACCATCGTAGAAGAAGAGGAAAACTGGAGTAAGGTTCGTACAAAGGATGGTTTTATAGGCTACGTGAAAAAGAGTGCTCTGAAAAAGGTTGAGACAAAGAATTTGACCAGAGAGTTTGAAGAACCGGTCTATACGAACATTACAAAGGATTACACGATTAACATGGCATGGCACAACGTGACCAATCAGGATGCGAATAATAACGTATTGCAGAGAATTGCACAAAGTAAGGGTCTTACGACAATTGCGCCTACATGGTTTCATATCGCAGATACCGATGGTAATATGAATTCGATCGCTTCAGCAGATTATGTAAATTATGCACATCAGTCGAACATAGAAGTGTGGGCGACGATCAGAGATTTTGACGGTGGAATTAATTCCTATGATGAATCTTATGAGGTTCTCAGTTATACATCGAAGAGAGAGAATCTGATTAATGAGCTGATCTCAGAATCACTTCGTGTCGGAGTAGATGGCATCAATGTGGATTTTGAAAAGATTTCGGATGAATGTGGAGAACATTATATACAGTTTATTCGTGAACTTTCAGTGAAGTGCAGACAGAATGGTCTGGTACTTTCTGTGGATAATTATGTTCCGAAGGGTTATAACATGCAGTATGACCGCAAAGAACAGGGAATCGTGGCAGACTATGTAGTCATCATGGGTTATGATGAGTATTTTGCAGGTTCTCCGGAAGCAGGTCCGGTGTCTTCCTATAATTTTGTAAAAGAAGGAATTGAGGAAACATTAAAAGAGGTTCCGGCTGAAAAAGTAATCAGCGGTATCCCGTTCTTCTCAAGATTGTGGAAAGAAACACCAAAGACTGAGGAGGAGCTGGAAAGTCAGGAAGGAACTGACGGGGCTGAGTATACGATGAATGTGGAAAGCGAGGCCATGGGAATGGATAGCGCAAAAGCACAGGTAGAGCAGGCAGGAGCGGAGATTACCTGGGATGATTCGGCAGGTCAGAATTATGCAACATGGGAAGTGGACGGTACAACATATAAGATCTGGCTGGAAGATGAAAACTCACTTGAACCGAAGCTTAAGCTTATGAAAGAGAATAAGCTTGCCGGTACAGCTGCATGGGCACTTGGACAGGAAAATACTGATATCTGGAATCTGATATTAAAATATGTAAACTAAAATAAAATACCTCTCGAAGTCATATAGTATGATATAAGACAGTCGGGAGGTATTTTCTTGTACAGAAAAGTGGAATTGATAATTCTGGTTTTGATATTGATAGGCCTGGCGGTATTGAGCAGGAATCTGCAGCAATATGTCTCGAGTAATCAGGTTACACAACAGGAAGATGTGATTGTGATCGATGCCGGACATGGAGGATTTGATCCCGGAAAGATAGGAGTGAATCAGGCGAAAGAAAAGGATATTAATCTTATTATCGCAATAAAAGTGAAAGAAAAAGCCGAAAAAAGAAATATAAAAGTTGTCATGACAAGAGATAAAGATACTACATTGGCGGAAGCTAATGATGTTAATAAAAAAGTACAGGATATGAAGGCAAGGGTACAGACAATCAATGAGACAGCTCCGGCACTTGTAGTGAGTATTCACCAAAACAGTTATAGTGATGAGAAAGTACACGGAGCGCAGGTGTTTTACTATTCACATTCAGAAAAAGGAAAAAGGGCAGCAGAGATTATGCAGAAAGCATTGCTCAAAATAGATCCGGAGAATACAAGAGAGGCGAAGGAGAATGATACATATTATCTCCTGAAACGCACGGAAGTGCCGACAATCATTGTAGAGTGCGGATTTCTCAGCAATTATGAGGAAGCAGAAAAACTGATCAATGAGAATTATCAGGAACAGATTGCTGATGCGATCGCAGAGGGAATCATAACTTGTCTGGAAAACTAGAGTGTAGTATAATAAAAAACATGAGAACAATAATAAAGAAAGTAAATAAAAATGAATTAAATACAGAAATTATCAAAGAAGCCGGGCGTATCTTAAAAGAAGGAGGATTGGTAGCATTTCCTACAGAGACAGTGTATGGTCTGGGGGCAGATGCGTTAAATGAGGATGCGGCCAGAAAAATATATGCCGCAAAAGGGAGACCGTCCGATAATCCTTTGATTATTCACATTACCAATATGGATTCTTTAGAAAAGATCACCAAAAACGTTTCTGAAAAAGCGAAGAAGGTAGCACGGCATTACTGGCCGGGTCCGCTTACCATGATATTTGACAAAAGTGAGATCGTTCCATATGGAACAACCGGGGGGCTGGATACAGTTGCTGTTAGGATGCCGGTACATGAGATTGCAAAAGAAGTCATAGATGCCGGCGGTGGATATATTGCAGCGCCAAGCGCCAACACATCCGGACGTCCGAGTCCTACGACTGCACAGCATGTTGCAGAAGATATGGATGGAAGAATTGATATGATTGTAGATGGCGGTGCGGTAGATATTGGCGTGGAATCTACAATTTTGGATATGACGGTGGATCCGCCTATGATTTTGCGTCCGGGAGCTATCACGAAAGAGATGCTGGAAAAACTGATTGGCGAGATTGATGTTGACAGAACACTGATCCAACCGGACAGTAAAAAGGTTCCGAAGGCGCCGGGCATGAAGTACAGGCATTACGCACCGAGAGCAGAGCTTACGATTGTCGAAGGAAATATTGATCAGGTGGTTTGTGAGATCAACCGGCTTACGGATGAAAAACAGAAAGAAGGGTATAAAGTCGGAATCATCGGCACCAAGGAATCTGTCCGCAGATATCTGTACGGTGACGTAAAATGCATCGGAACCAGAGAGGATGAGGCAACTATTGCGGGAAATCTGTATGGTATTCTGAGAGAGTTTGATGACGACAAAGTTGACTTTATCTACAGCGAATCTTTTGCGACAGATGGCATAGGAAGTGCGATTATGAATCGACTGTTAAAAGCGGCAGGACATCATGTGATTAAGATATAACAGAGCATGTAAAAAAATGATATAAAAGTATATGCAGACAATTAAGGAGGAGAAAAGATGTCAAAAGTACAGGTTATGGATCATCCGTTGATTCAGCACAAGATCACTTACATTCGAAGAGAAGAGGTAGGATCAAAAGAATTCAGAGAGATTGTCGGGGAGATTGCCTCTCTGATGTGTTATGAAGCAACGCGGGATCTCAAGCTTCAGGATGTGAAGATCAAAACACCAATTTGTGAAACCACAGGGAAAGAACTGAGCGGAAAGAAGCTTGCAATTGTTCCGATCTTAAGAGCGGGTCTTGGAATGGTAGATGGTATGATTCATATGATTCCGTCTGCAAAAGTAGGCCATATCGGATTGTACAGAGATCCGGATACATTTGAGCCGATCGAGTATTACTGTAAACTGCCGGCAGATTGTGATGAGAGAGAAGTGTTTGTGGTAGATCCGATGCTGGCAACCGGAGGATCCAGCGTTGCAGCGATTCAGATGCTTAAGGATAAAGGTGTAAAACGTATCCGTTTTATGTGCATCATTGCAGCACCGGAAGGTGTAGAGAGAATGCAGAAAGAGCATCCGGATGTGGATCTTTATATTGGTGCCCTGGATGATCATCTGAATAATCATAAATATATTGTTCCTGGCCTTGGAGACGCAGGAGATCGCATTTTTGGAACCAAATAGGCTTTGGGGAGGTACTGTATGGGAAATAAGCGTGAGGATTACATCAGCTGGGATGAATATTTTATGGGTGTAGCGAAGCTTTCAGGTATGCGCTCCAAAGATCCGAATACACAGGTTGGCTGCTGCATTGTGAGTCAGAATAATAAGATTCTTTCCATGGGATATAATGGGCTTCCGGTGGGATGTTCGGATGATGTGTTTCCGTGGGACAGAGAAGGGGAAGATCCACTGGAAACGAAATACGTGTATACTGTTCACAGCGAACTGAATGCAATCCTGAACTATCGGGGCGGCAGTCTGGAAGGGGCAAAATTATATGTTTCACTGTTTCCATGTAACGAGTGTGCAAAAGCAATCATTCAGAGTGGAATTAAGGAAGTAATCTATGACAGCAATAAGTATGAGGGAACGGCTGCGGTGATGGCATCTATGAGAATGTTTGATGCGGCTGGCGTCAATTATCATCAGTATCACCGAACCAATCGTGAGATTACGATTCGATTATAGGATAATGAATGGAAAAAACAGGCCGGGATGTCAGAGCATCCGGGCCTGTTTCAGCAGAAAACGATATCGCTTCCATGCGGCGTTTCCTTCGTAGATATAACAGTCAATCAGATCGGGATCAGAGGCGTTCTGGAAATTATTATAGGCATCATCTAACTGTCGCCTGGCAAGTGCAATTTCATCCAGAAGCGTATCTTTTTCAGGATCAAGTGACAGGCGTTTGTATATATCTTCTTCTGCAGTATTTCTGCGGTTGAATAATTGCATAATCTACCTCCATATAAATCTGTCATTTTTTTGTAATATAGTATAGACGGATTTCAGGAATAAAATACCACCTGTAGAGATATATATGGAATAAAGGTATGATTGGAGGAAGAGTCGGTATGGAGCGCAGGGCATCACTGGTGGTTAATTTTGTGATTCGTGTAATTGTTGGGTGTACCATGATCTTTTTTGCAAATGAATGGCTGGATATGCAGGGATATTCGGCACATGTAGGATTCAATCTGATTACTCTTTTGACCTCAGGAACGCTGGGAATTCCAGGGGTTGCACTGTTATACGGAATTACTTTTTACAAAATTCTGTAAGAGTTGCACAAAGTTTCGCGGTTTTAAAAAAAGGGGTAGACAGATATAAAGTATAGGGTATATAATCGTCCTACAAGTTATACATGATAACTTGTATCTGATTTGTTTGTTCTGGATATCTGATTCAGAAAGTTTCAATTTATTCTATTTCAATGCCGTTTCGGCAGTTATTTCAATTTTAAGAAAAAAGAGACAGGGAGGAATATTATGTGAGCAGTGGATGCCTGGTGATTTGTGATCAGGAAGAGGGATATGCGGATGCACTTGCTGACTTTCTGGCAAGAAAAAAGGGACTGGCACTGAGTGTGCAGATGTGTAATGATACTGCGCAGGTGCTGGAGCTTCAGAAAAACTGTCCGATTGATATTCTGCTGATAAGCAGCAAATATCCAAAAGAAGACAGGGGCAGAATCAGATCGGCAAATACGGTGATTTTAACTGCTTCCCAGAAAGAAGAGACAGATGAAAATGAGTCTGCAGTCTATAAGTATCAGTCAGGAGAAACAATTATGAGAGAACTGATTGGGAAATGCAGTAAGATGTCGGTTGCAGAAAGTCTTTTTCTGGAGACAGTCCGTAAAAAAAGTATGAAAACGATAGGAATATTTTCGCCGATCCATCGATGTGGAAAGACAAGCTATGCACTGGAACTTGGAAAAAGGTTGTCGATGTCACAGAATGTGTTATATCTGAATCTGGAATTATATGGCGGAATCGGAGGGTATTTCCCGGAAACGGGCCAGACACTTGCTGATGCGCTTTACTATTCCAGACAGGAAAGTAAGAATTTTGGAGCAGTACTGACAGGTATGGTCAGGCACCTTGGGGCTTTGGATTATCTGCTTCCGGTAAGAATATCAGAAGATATAAAGGCAGTGGAACCGGAAGACTGGATCTGCCTTTTGGAGCAGATTGCTGCGTATAGCCTTTATGACATTCTGATCCTGGATATAGACGAGGGGATTCAGGGTGTATACGGAATTCTGCGGTTATGTACGGAGATCTATATGCCGGAAGTGACAGATGAGATTAGCAGAGCGAAGATGCTTCAGTTTCAGGAAGAGCTGCATCTTCTGGGGTATGATGATATAAGCAGAAAGATTACAGTAAGGAGGTGGGAGCATGATACAGGCAGAGCAATTGCATGCGAGGATTCTGCAGAAACTGGATATGACCAGAGAAATTGAAGATGAAGAACTGACGGAGCTGATCTATGGAGTCCTGCAGGAAGTTTCCAGGGAGGAATATCTGACGCTCGAGAGAAAAACGATGCTTGGAAAGGAATTGTTTAATGCGTTTCGAAAGCTGGATCTGCTGCAGGAGTTTCTGGAAAATGAAGAGATTACTGAAATAATGATTAACGGAACGCAGAATATCTTCTATGAAAAAGAAGGGAGAATCTTTCAGTCGGAGAAGAGGTTTCTTTCACGGGAAAAGCTGGAGGATGTAATCCAGCAGATTGTGGCAGGAGCGAATCGACTGGTTAATGAGGTCTCACCAATAGTGGATGCAAGACTTCCGGACGGCTCAAGAGTCAATGTTGTGCTTGCGCCGGTGGCGCTGGATGGACCTATCGTGACGATCCGTAAGTTTGGAAAAGATGTTCTTACTATGCGGCAACTGATAGAATGGAATTCTATCAGTGAAGAAGTATCCGAATTTCTTGCTGTTCTTGTTGAGACTGGGTACAATATATTCATAAGTGGCGGAACCGGATCCGGGAAAACCACATTTCTTAATGCGTTATCGCAGTATATTCCAGGAGAAGAAAGAATTATTACAATAGAAGATAATGCAGAACTGAAGATTCAAAATGTATCGAATCTGGTCAGACTGGAGGCGCGCAATGCCAATATAGAAGGAACGGGTGCAATTACGATCCGGGATCTGATAAAATCGGCTCTTCGAATGCGCCCGGATCGCATCATAGTCGGAGAGGTTCGTTCATCTGAAGCCATTGACATGCTTCAGGCATTGAACACAGGTCATGACGGAAGTCTGAGCACCGGACATGCCAACAGTCCAAGAGATATGTTAAGCCGTCTGGAGACGATGGTTCTGATGGGCATGGAACTTCCGCTTCCTGCGATTCAGCGGCAGATTGCTTCGGGGATAGATATTATTGTGCACCTGGGGAGGATGAGAGATAAGAGCCGCAAGGTACTTGAGGTGACAGAAGTGCTGGGGTATGACAGGGGCGAGATTCTGTTGCAGACGTTATATAGATATGAAGAAGAGCAGGCAGGGGGAAGAAAGTCGGGTGGCTGGAAGAAGATTCATGAACTTACACACAGAAAGAAGCTGCTGGAGGCAGGATATCACACGCCGTGACCGGTTTGGATCAGTTTTGAAGACTGTAGGAATTCTATTGATAACAGCGTGGATGTATTATGGAACTTTCCTGGCGGCCGTGTTGTTCATTCCTGCCGGCTGTTGGATGTACCGGATGTTTCAAAAGGAACTGGAAGAAAAAAAGGCAGCTGAGTTTCAATTGCAGTTCAAGGAGGCAATTCAGACGCTTTCTGCATCTTTGAACAGCGGATACTCTGTGGAGAATGCTTTTTATGCGACTCAGAAGGAACTTCTTATCATCTATCCACCGGAAGCAAGAATTTCCAGAGAATTACTGATGATTGTAAGAAAGCTGAAAATACATGTACCGATAGAACAGGCGTTAAAAGAGTTTGCGGAATGTACACAGACAGAAGAGGTTCAAAGCTTTACGGAAGTATTTGGCATGGCAAAGAGAAGCGGTGGAGATATGATTGCCATTATACGGGATACCGTTCGACAGATCAGTGACAAAATAGACGTAAAAAGGGAAATTGACACGATTTTGGCAGCAAAGAGATATGAATTTCGGGTGATGTCTGTCATCCCGTATATCATTATCGGGTATATGTCGGTCAGTTTTCCAGAGTTTATGAAGAGTTTGTATGGCAATGCTGCAGGAATCGGGGTGATGACAGGATGTCTTGCAATCTACACAGGCGCATATTATCTGGGCGTAAAGATAATAAAGATAGAAATCTGAAAAATGAAAGAATAAAATACTGGAAATATATATCTGTTGTGCTGATGGTGGCGGGAAGTCTTCTTTTGCTTGGGGACTGTGTGAATTCTCTTGTGAAAACAGATGGAAAGATCGTGCGAAACGATTACGGGAAGGGAGACCGAACAGAAGAACTGGATGTAAAAACAGAAGATTCAAAAAGGACGTCGGTAGAAGTACAGATTACGGAAAGAATGTATTCAGAGCAGGAGATCCAGGAGTTATTTCGGAGTATCATCAGGAAAATGGATCAATGGATTCTTGGAGATAATGAGAGCCTGGATAGAGTGGAAACAGATATGAATCTTATAACACAGATTCCGGATACACCGGTGGAGGTATCATGGAAACTGGATCGATACGATGTAATGAATGTCCGGGGAGAGATTCGGGAAAAAGAAATAGAAGAAAAGGGGGAAGTGGTGAATCTTAGTGCTGTCCTGACATATACGGAAGATGAGACGCAGCAGGCCTTGTATCAGTGTGCTGTCCGGATCTGTCCGCAGACAATGACGGATATGGAGGCAAAAAAACAGTTCATCAAAGAAACACTTCAAAAGGAAGAGCAACTGGATCGGACGGAACGAGTCTGGAAACTCCCGGATACCATTCAGGGAGAATCAGTGTCTTATTATCATAAGATGGACAGTCGTGGATTCATATTGATCATCATGGGAATCATATCCGGATTATTGCTGAAGGCCCTGAGACAGCAGGAACTGAAAAAAGCAGAGAATGAACGAAAGAGGCAGATGATGCAGGATTATCCGGATATTGTCAATAAGATTACCCTGTTCCTCGGAGCAGGAATGACCGTAAAACGTGCATGGAAAAAAATTGTGGAGGAATATGCGACCAGAAAAAATACAGCTGGGATACGCTACGCATATGAAGAGATGAAACAGACCTGTTATGAGATGGAAAGTGGAGTTGCGGAAGCAGAAAGTTATGAAAACTTTGGCAGACGGTGCAATGTACAGGCTTATATTCGTCTGGGCGCACTCTTATCACAAAATCTCAGAAAAGGAACGAAAGGTCTGGGTGACCTTCTTAAGATGGAATCTGTGCAGGCTTTCGAAGACCGCAAGGCAAGAGCAAAACGTATGGGTGAAGAAGCAGGTACCAGACTTTTGATCCCGATGTTTCTGATGCTTGCAGAAGTATTGGTCATTGTGGTTGTGCCGGCATTTTTATCCATGCAGATATAAAAAGGAATCAAGAAAGGAGAATGAGTATGTGGAGAATACGTTATATGATGCAGGTATTGAAAGAAAAGCGGGGGATTGGAGTTGTGGAAGTTATCCTGATACTGGTTGAAATATTAACCACCTATTATGGGGTGAGTATAAGGTGTATAGGGTAAAAATATGTGGACAAATAGAACTGGATATACAGTGAGAGGTAGAAAGTGTGTATGAGGTTAAAGGAAAAAATAACAAAAGAAGTTGTATTAATTAGATACTACAATGTATTATTCTATTTGTTTTTTGAAATAGGGATAGACGATTTTAAGAAACAATGTTTAGTAAGCTGGGTGACATCAACACAAAGTATAAGGA
>NZ_JAFBIZ010000102.1 GCF_021531995.1 Faecalicatena contorta | reverse complement strand
AACATATTATATGAAGACAAAGACATTCTTGTATGTATAAAACCACATGGAATTGCAACACAAAGTAAAAAAATCGGAAGAGCTGATATGGTTAGCCTTTTGAAAAACCATATTTATCAGCAACAGCCAGAAAAAGGAGAACCATATCTGTCTGTAATTCATCGCCTGGATCAGCCGGTAACGGGAATACTGGTGTTTGCGAAGAGCACTGCAGCAGCAAAAGAATTAAATAAACAGTTGCAAAATCATGGGTTTGGTAAATATTACAGAGCTCTTGTGGAAGGTTGTCCACCAAAAAAAGAGGATACTGTGGAAAACTATATGGTGAAAAATGGGAAAGCAAATACGGCACGAATATGTGATAAAAATACAGAAGGCGCAAAATTAGCGCGTTTGCACTATGCTGTTGTCGAAGAGGGACAGGGGATTTTCCATTTGGGACGGGGAATTTTTAAAAATTCCCCGTCCCAAATGGAACTTGATATCCGCCTTGACACAGGCCGTCACCACCAGATCCGGGTTCAGCTTGCGAACCTTGGATGCCCGATTATCGGGGATACGAAGTATAATCCTCGCGCATCTGAGTCTCGGGAATGGCAGCAGATTCAATTGTGTGCATATCGATTGGAATTTGAACATCCCAGAACGCATAAGTTAATGAAATTCCAGTTATCCACGATGTGATGTGGATAACTGGAATTTCATTTTTTAGAACAAACATTTAAAATATTGTAAATTGTTGAGAAAATACGTTGCATTATTTGTCCATTTATGTATAATAAAAACGATGGAGAAATATTAAAAAAAAAGTATAGTATTAGAAAACAAATAGAGATGGGAGGTGCTGTTTTGGATATTGGTAAGAAGTTAAGAGAGATGCGTCTTCAGAATGATCTGACGCTTGAGGATCTGGCTTCGCGCAGTGAGCTTACGAAGGGATTTCTGTCGCAGGTGGAGCGTAATCTTACCGCACCGAGTATTGCGACGCTTGAGGATATTCTGGAAGCGCTCGGAAGTAATCTGTCAGAGTTTTTTCATGAGGAGGAAGAACGACAGATTGTTTTCTCCACACAGGACTTTTTTGTGGATGAGCAAGAGGATTATCAGGTGGAATGGGTGATCCCGAATGCTCAGAAGAATCAGATGGAACCGATTCTTCTTACTCTTTATCCGCACAAAAAAAGCCATGTACAGTTGGCATATCAGGGAGAAGAATTTGGATATGTACTGAAGGGAAATGTGACAATCGTGTGCGGTAATAAAAAGTACAAAGTAAAGGCCCATGAGACCTTTTACATGGACGGCTCAAAGAGTCATTATCTATACAACCATGGAAACAGTGTGGCAAAGGTGCTGTGGATCACAACACCGCCCATGTTTTAGGAATGAGAAGGGAGAAGTGAGATGGAAGAAAAGAAGCTGATAGAGTTTCGCGATATTGTGAAAAGTTTTGATGGACAAATTGTTCTGAAAGGAATCAATCTGGATATTTATGAAAATGAATTTGTAACTCTGCTCGGACCAAGCGGATGTGGTAAGACAACCCTGCTCAGGATTCTTGGAGGATTTCTCGATGCGGATGAAGGAAAGGTGATTTTTGACGGGGAAGAAATCAGTCAGAAGCCACCATATGAACGGGAACTGAATACTGTGTTCCAGAAATACGCGCTGTTTCCCCATCTCAGTGTATACGAAAATATCGCATTTGGTCTGAAGATCAAGAAAGTAAGTAAAGATATTATTGACCAGAAAGTCATGAAGATGTTGAAGCTGATTGGTCTGGAGGGATATGAAGATAAGAACACAACGCTTCTCTCAGGAGGACAGCAGCAGAGAGTTGCGATCGCCAGAGCACTGGTAAATGAACCGAAGGTCCTTCTTCTGGATGAGCCTCTGGCTGCGCTGGATCTGAAGCTTCGAAAAGAGATGCAGTATGAGCTGAAACGGATTCAGCAGGAGGTAGGAATCACCTTTATCTTTGTTACACATGATCAGGAAGAAGCGCTTACCATGTCGGACAAGATCGTGGTCATGAAAAGCGGAGAGATTCAGCAGATTGGCACTCCTCAGGAGATCTACAATGAGCCGTCCAACCGGTTTGTAGCAAACTTTATCGGTGAGAGTAATATCATATCCGGAACCATGCTGGAGGATTATAAAGTTCGATTTGATGATATTACATTTGACTGTGTGGATTTTGGATTTAAAGAGAATGAGCCGGTGGATGTAGTCATCCGCCCGGAAGACATTGATATCGTAGATGTAAAAGACGGCAAGATGACAGGGGAAGTTCTGAGTGTTCTGTTTAAGGGTGTTCATTATGAGATCATGGTCGAGACGGTTCCTGGTACCCGTGTGACAGTCAATATGCGCGTGATTCGTAATCATGACGTGACCAGTGAAGATGGAAAGGAAAAGATCAGCGCGAATAACTTCTATGTGGATGTGGAAGATGTGGCAGATCTGGATGACAAAGACATCGTTGCGCTTTCCAATGCACAGGCGTGGGATACCGAGAGCGATGATTATATCTCTATCGCAAAGATAGAGTATGAGCTGCGGGAAGAGGAAGGCCAGTATCCGGTTGTATTTACTACAGCAAATGGAACCAGTATTGAAAGAACTATTTTTGTGGTGAATCAGCCGTTTGTTAAGAACGAAAAGGCAAATGAGGCGATTATGGCATTTAACTTCTTTAAAACGGTAGATGAGATCACGGAATCTCAGGCTCTTGATACGGATATTAAGACCTGGGCCAATGCACAGGGATGGAAGTTAAGTGATGAAGATCAGAGTATAGATATCAGTGTGGATTATGACTTTGAGCCGGATGAAGTCAAAGAAGGCGTATATCAGATTACGTTTTCTACTACAGGACGTGAATTCAAGATTCATACAACGGATTATTCTGAGGAAGGTCAGGAGGTCGGTCTGACATTTTTCCCGGAAGACATTCATGTAATGTCTAAGGTGGCTTATTAATGAAGAGATTTTCTCAGCTGGCAATCCCGTATATTGTGTGGGCTGCCTTGATGCTGGTGCTTCCGATGGCACTGATCGCCCTGTATTCATTTACGAACCAGGGCAACAGCATCATCGCATTTTCCTTTACGCTGGAGCATTATGCAAAGTTCTTTACCGACCCGGACTTTTTGCTGATCCTCTGGCGCTCCATTTTGATTGCCGTAAAGACTACAATCATCTGTCTGCTTTTGGGGTATCCGGCAGCATATTTTATCTCCAAGAGCAGCGAAAAGGCACAGAATCTTCTGGTTCTGTGTATTACGATTCCGATGTGGATCAACATGTTAGTGCGAACTTATGCATGGATCGGACTTCTGAGCGAAGACGGCCTGATTCAGAGAATTTTCTCTCTGTTTGGATTCGGAGAAACGGAACTTTTGTATACGGAAGGTGCAGTGCTTCTGGGAATGGTATATAACTTTCTGCCATTTATGATCCTGCAGATACAGACATCCCTCTCCAAGATGGATAATTCCCTTCTGGAGGCAAGTGCGGATCTTGGTGCAAGTCCGGTGCAGACTTTTCGGCGGGTAACACTTCCATTATCCCTGCCGGGAGTGATCAATGGAATTACGCTCGTGTTCCTTCCGGCCGTCAGCTCATTTTTCATTCCGAAATTATTGGGTGGCGGGCAGTATTTCCTGATCGGAAATATGATCGAGAACCAGTTCATTACCGTAGGAGAATGGAATTTCGGAAGCGCGATTTCCGTGATTATGGCAATTATTATGATGCTCCTGATGATGGCGGTTCGTAAGATTGAGATTCGCAATCAAGGTGGAAAGGAGGAATAAGCATTATGAAAAAATCAAAACGTCCTTTCGGGAAATTATTAATGGTGCTTATGATTGTATTCTTCTACCTTCCGATCGTGTATATGGTGATTTTTTCCTTTAATGATGGAAAGTCATTGACCAGTTTTACGGGATTTTCCCTGCGCTGGTACAGACATATGCTGGATTCACAGGATATGATGGAAGCTTTGTATACGACATTCAGTATCGCACTGCTTGCAACATTTATATCAACGGTTGCAGGAACGATTGCAGCAATCGGTCTCAGTAAGTCAAAGAAAATTATCCGGGATATCATGGACCAGGTAAACAATTTCCCAATTATGAATCCGGAGATTGTAACGGCGATTGGTTTTATGCTTTTGTTTATTACATTTCGCATTGAGAAAGGGTATGTGACCATGCTTCTGGCGCATATTGCATTCTGTATTCCGTATGTGATGCTTTCCGTGATGCCTAAGATACGATCCATGGATCCGAACCTTGCAGATGCGGCGATGGATCTTGGCGCAACTCCCTGGCAGGCGCTGACAAAAGTCGTGGTGCCGCAGATTACACCGGGAATCATCTCAGGGGCGCTGATTGCATTTACTATGTCGGTTGATGATTTTATCATTTCCTACTTTGTGACCGGACGTGGAGTGAAAAACTTAAGTATTATGGTGTATACCATGAGCAAGCGTGTGAATCCGAGCATCAATGCAATCTCTACCCTTGTGGTGGTGATTATTACGATTGCGCTGATTTTTATTAATGTAGGGCCGCTGATTGCAGCAAAACGTGCATCCAGGGGCAGAAGCGGCAGAAAACCATATGGATCGGTGATTGCAGTGGTATGCGTACTGGCGATTGTCGTTGGTGTGATTCAGATTCGGAACAAAGAATCGGAATTGCCGTTTGAAGGGCAGACCCTTCATATATATAACTGGGGAGAATATACTGGAGAGAATATTATCCGGGATTTTGAAAATGAGACGGGTGCATCCGTGGTTATGGAAAACTTTGATTCTAATGAACAGATGTATATCAAAGTTGCAAATGGAGAAGCTTACGATATTCTGGTGCCGAGCGATTATATGATTCAGCGTCTGATCGAAGAAGACTATCTGCAGAAACTGGATCAGTCAAAACTGGACTGTCTGGATAAGCTGGATGATGCGGTAAAGAATCTTCCGTACGATCCAGGAAATGAGTATTCTGTGCCATATTTCTGGGGAACTGTAGGAATCGTATACGATAAGACCAAAGTCGATATCGCAGATCTGGAAAGAGAAGGATACAATATCTTCCTGGATGAAAAATACCGCGGAGAGATCTATCTGTATGATTCTGAACGAGATTCCTTTATGATGGCGCTTAAAGCACTGGGTTATTCCATGAATACAGAGAGTGAGGCAGAGATTCAGGAAGCCTATGAGTGGCTGGTGCAGTGTGTACAGACCATGAAGCCGGAGATCGTCACAGACGAGATCATTGATAACATGGCACAGGGAAGAAAGGCACTTGGCCTGATTTATTCCGGTGATGCAACCTATGTCATGAGCGAAAACGAAAACATGGGATATTATATGCCGGAGAGCGGAACCAACCTGTGGTCAGACGCAATGGTTATCCCGAAAAATGCAGCAAATCCGGAATTAGCACATGCATTTATCAATTATGCCAGCGATTATGCCGGAGCATATGATAATTCCAGTTATGTGGGATATACATCGGCTAATCGAGAAGTAATGGATGATCTGGCAGGAGAAGGCGGAGACTTCGAAGGAATCAACGCATATATACCACGAACAGATAATCCAAATGATGAAGTCTTCGTATATAACGAAGATACAAAGAAAATCATCAGTAATCTGTGGAGTAAAGTAAAAATCGCAGCAAGTAACGCAAATTAAATTGGGACGGAGGATTTTTAAAAATCCTCCGTCCCAATTTAATTATCCCCTGTCCCTTTTTTTAAAATATATGCTCTTATTGTATCAAATGATGCCGGCCCAACATCTAATACGGCTTTATGGAAGCTTGTTTGTGTAAAGTTATCCCCCCATTTTTCCACGGCTTCTTTTTTTAACTCCAGAAATTCTATGTATCCGATATAATATTTCAGGTAGTTTGCGGGATCTGCGATGATAAGATCGTAGATATCTTCTATGGTTGTGGAATCAGTTATCCCGTAATTGTGGAAAAATGCGATGGTGTCTAAAAGGGTCCACCCATCATAATGAATCCCCATATCTGCAAGTGCATATAATCCAAGGATGACAGAAGTATTTTTCTGTAGCAAAAGTGCCTGGTCTTTGGGAAGACCGCAGGAGTAGTAGCTGAGCATTTCGCTGTAGGTGGCCCAGCCTTCAGTGTATCCACCGTAATTTAACACGCAGCGAATGGGATCAGGTTGCCGGCTGGCGTAATAGACATGCTGATAGAGATGTCCGGGATATCCTTCATGGGCCAGTGTTGTATAGAGGGTGAGGGTGTCGGTCATGCGGCCCTGATTGATATAGATGATATTTGTCTGTGTGTTGTCGATGGCAGGAACCATGTAAAAGGCAGGGCTTAAGTATTCTTCCATGGATTCCTGAACATACTTGATCTGTGTATCTACGTCCGGCAGATCCGGAAAGGAATTATCAAGCTTTTTTCGGAGGTCGAACAGAATTTCATCTGGTTCTGTAATATCAAGAAGAGTTCCCTGAGAGCAAAACAGATCTGAGGAAACGGAGGAATTCTGTTCGGATATACTTCCTGACATATTTTCGGATAATACCTTTTGCATGGCATTTAAGTCGGATAGAATCTGATTCCCGGTAAGTGTCTGAAGTTCTCTAATCGTGCGGCCAGATCCCGTCTCCTGTGCAACAAGAAGTTCATAGTATTCTTTTCCTTCCGGAAGATAGCAGAGCCCGTTATTGTTTTTTCCGGTGTCGCGCAGTGTGCGCAGGCCTTCTCCCAGTTCTCTATAGGCGGGAAATACATATTGCTCCAGGTAATCGTTGTTCTTGTTGACGTAAGAACGTCTCTGGCTGTCGGGCAGATCCTTCAGTTCATCCATACGCTCTTCAAAGGAAGTGTACAGATAATGCTCTTTTCCGATAGCCGCAAATGCGAGACATTCTTCAATCAGAGCATCCGCACTGTAAGAAGCCATAAAAAGCCCGGCATCCGCTTTTGCATGTTCGAATTGCAGAATGGACTGAAAGTATTCCGGGGTTTTCGACAGGAGTTCCAGATAAGTATCAACATCGGAACATGTGTAAAATGGGTACTCGGATAATAGAATCGGCAGTTGAGCCTGTGTTCCGGTCAGAGGGGCCAGAGGCTCTTCGTACAGAGAATACGGTGCTAGAGAGAGGGCGCTATCCAGATAGTCATCCAGGACATCGTAGGTCAGTTGATTTTGATCAGATAGCGCAGAACGATTATAAGAATGCAGCTTTGCCTGTTCATTTTCCAGAGCAGCGCAGATGGAAGCAGTATCTGTTGTACAGCTTCCGTAGGTAACCGGAGGATCTGGGATTCCGTAATCGGAGGGCGTTTTTAGGGTATAATGAAGGGTAATTGTACTGCCGGAAACCTCCTGGCAGAATAGATTCCGTGTATAGGCAGAGAAGGCCTGGTCGGCATTAGTATTCAGCAGTGTCGGAAGAATAAAAGCTCCGGTCAGAATACACAGAACAATAAGTACAGCAGCTACAAGAGTGAGAGAATGTTTCCTGGAACGTTTTTGCATAGGAGTCCTCGGAACATAATTTGTATCACTATATGCGAAAATGCAATCATTCATGCAAGAATGCAATCATTCATGCGAAAATGCAATCATTCATGCGAAAATGCAATCATTCATGCGAAAATGCAATCATTCATGCGAAAATGATGGCATCCAGATAATAAAACAGACAAAGATGTGGTTAATTTTTACAATAATGTCTTGGTTAGTTTTTACCGTGTTGTTGGAGAGGGGTTCGGGTGATATGCTTAAGAAAATGGGGAAGAATTATATGTGTATAAAGGAATGAGATATCATGAACAAAAAACGACAGAAAGACACAGACATTCTCCTTCTTCTGGGAAAAGCCCCCAAGGAAGGGATGGCACTTCTTGTGGAACGATATACTGGACTGATCTGGAAGGTCATATCTTTGTATCTTTCTGATCCGGAAGATATTAAGGAATGTACCAATGATACATTTGCAGAATTTTACTTTCAGAGAAAGCGGTTTGATCCGGAAAAAGCGGGGCTGAATATCTACCTGACGGCAATTGCCCGCAACCTGGCGATCTCCTGGTATCGAAAGGAGAAGAGACGGAAAACAGGGGCCTATGCGGAGGAATATATTTCCGTGGATCGGCAGATGGAGCTTGTGGAGATCCGGGCAGATCTGAATAAAGCGATGGCTGTTCTGAAATCGGATGAATCACAGATTATCCACATGAAATATTATGAGGGAATGACAGTGCGGGAGATTGCTGATTCACTGGAACTTCCCTATGAAACGGTGAAAAAAAGACATCAGAGAAGTCTTGGAAAGCTTCGTCATCAGATGTTCCTGTTCATGATACTTTTTAGTCTGTTGATGATTACTGCATGCAGTTACAGGATACTTGTACATTATAGGGTAATTCCGGATTACTTTCATATCCTGTTCCCGGGATTATCTGAGGAAGAGGATGAAAAAGATACAGAACCGGAGATCCATCCGTTATTGATTCATGTTCCGGATCTGGAAGAGCCGGGAAAGCAGGAGTCAACGGAAGAGCCGGAGGTGACAGAAGATATGACAGCATATCAGTCCGGACAGACGTCTCCGACTCTGGAAGAAGAGGCAGCAATACCAAACTTTACCTATGTTCCCGGATATGGTGTGAACTGGGAACCGGATGCTCCGTTTTATGTTCTTCAGGATTCTGATACGATTGAAAATGAATGGGTCACGCTGGAGCTGACAGATGCGGTCTATGTAAATCATACGATGCGGGTAGAGCTTCTCTGTACATCAAAGGAAGAAACTCTTCTGGATCTGAGCACATCCATGAGACTGGTCGGGAGCAGTCCGATCCTGAATTGTGAAAATAATCAGTGGAAATGTAAATATGTATCCAGCAGACAGCTGACTTCTTATCAGGAAAGAATAGAAGTGTATTATGAAAATATTGATCTTCCGGATACAGAGAAAGAGCCGCTTCAGATGTCGCTCAATAATCTTTTCCAGATAGAAGAGCCGCTTTTCTTTACACTTGTGCCTGCAGATGTTGCGGAAACACCGGAATATGTATATCAGCTGGAAGAATACGGGGGGCTGATTGCTATTCCGAGACTGGAGGATGGCTGTCTGATCGTGGAGATCTATCCGGTAAATGCAGACGAAGAATTCATGATCCTTCCGGAGCTGATCAGAGGGCGCTATGGAGAGAGTGAAGGCGGGCAGGTGACGGTCACCGGATCTGACGGGACGGAGAAGACCGGACAATGTGTTGGCTACAGCCCATCACAGAATGTGGATCATTTTGAATGGAACTTCGGACAGGCGGAGCCGGGAGAGTATACGCTTCATGTTCCGTATGTATATCAGACGACGAGCCTTCCGGAAGATTTTGTGATACCGCTCAATCTGGCAGAAGAGAGCTGGGAAGACAGATGCTATGAACTTCCGGAGGGAAGCCTTACCATTAACAGTTGTACCGGAAGTGTGTCACAGGATGGACGTGCGGCATGGGAGATACAGATAAAATATCAGTCAGAAAACAAAAATCGTATGATCTCACAGCTGTATTTTTCAAAAAAATGTCAGGAACGCGAAGATTATGTTCCGGAAATCTATCCACCGGGAAGTATTGTCTATGAAAAGCCGGGAGTAGATTTCAATATAAAGCAGGTAGACGGGGTAAATGGTCTGATATACGGTGAAGTGCTGGTAAATACGGACAGATATGATGCCTCCGGCTTTCAGATCACTTCCCTGTCATCACATTATACCGGCCATCCGGCAGGCGTTACTTATCGCTGGAACCAGAACTTTGATCTGACTTTTACGGTAAATATTTCTGAATAATATGTCCCCTTTCGCCCTGCAGATGCGAATGTAATATATAAAGATGCTTTTTACTTTATATATAATATTTTTGCATCCGGAGGGGGCTGCCGATGATGTATACATATGTAAATCATACCATTCTTTCACTTGCCAGAGAATGCATATCCATGGAAATGCAGGAGCGTCCTGAGCTTCTGTGGCTGAAATCCCGTCATGCGCGTATTCAGAAAAAATACAATTTCAGAAATAAACAGGAAACAGATCGGTTTCTTTATGAAAGCATGTATGGACAGAAGCCTCTGAAGTCATCCGAGATTATGAAAATGCGCTACTGGCGTACCGGTCGTTACACACCTGGAAACCGGGAACAATGCCTGTTGTACGGGAGAGCGCTTGAACTGTCGCAGGACGATATGCGTTATCTGTTGCAGAATTATTATGACCGTAGTCTGGATGTCTACGACCCGGACACCTGTCCGGAAGATTCCGGATATCTTCAGCGAGCGGCGTATATGAAAGAACTCACAGATGCCTATCTTCAAAAAATCCCGGTGGAAAAACTGGCTTCTTTTAAAGTGCCGGCGAATGCGCCTGAAAGCTGTCTGCGGCATCTGTATTTTACCGATCTCTTTTATTATGTGCATTCACAGATGACTCCGGATTCAGAACATCTGCAGCGTCATATCGTCAGTACCCGTTATGATTCGGAATTCAAAAGACAGCTGAAGCTCCTGGGAGAGATCCCACGCAAAACGATGCTGCGGCATCTGATTATATTTGATCTTCCGAATCTGACCTTAGAGAAACTGAATCGACAGCTTGAATTTTTCGGATATCTGCCCCTGTGCGAAGAGCATACCATGACAGGAGGGGAGCGGCTGGACTGGCTGCTGATCCGGCTGATTGAGCTGTATGAAGAGACGTGTGCAGGAAAAGAGGAAAAGGAGTGCCTGGCATGGTTTCGGGAAGCCTGCCGTATACTGGATCGTTTTTTTGTGGAATCCGGGAAACAGAGGATGCGGTTTATGTATTTTAAATCCCTGGATTTAGAAAGAAATAGTTTATAAAAAATAAGATTTTGGATATATTTAGACTTAAGAGTGATTGACAGACAATAATAGAGCCGATTTCAACGGGAAACGATTGAAATCGGCTCTTATTTTGAGTTTTGTTTTCATGAGATAAAGAACTGATAAGGGATAAAATATTGACTTATAGTTCACATTTCTATATAATCAGTGTATAAGGTTGAGA
>NZ_JAFBIZ010000101.1 GCF_021531995.1 Faecalicatena contorta | reverse complement strand
ATACAGAAGGATAAAGAAAGAGTGTAATTAAAAGGGAATACAGTGGAGAAATTGACATGGGAAAAAAAGCAGAAAAAGTATATGTAGTCGGACATAAAAATCCAGATACTGATTCGATCTGTTCTGCGATTGCATATGCGCATTTAAAAAAAGAAGTAACCGGCAATGATTATGTGGCAAAGAGAGCCGGTCAGATAAACGAAGAGACACATTATGTACTCCATAAGTTTGGAGTAAAAGCGCCGGGACTTCTTACGAACGTAAAGCTCCAGGTAAAAGATATGGATATCCACAAGATTGACGGGGTAGAACCGAATGTATCCATTCGTGACACCTGGATCAAGATGAAGGAGAACAATATCAAGACACTTCCGATTCTGAAGGATGACGAACTGGTAGGGGTGATTTCTACCGGGGATATCGCAACATCTTATATGGAAGTATACGATAATTATACGTTGTCTGTGGCAAAGACACAGTACCGCAATATCCTTGAGACCTTGGACGGAACGCTGATCACCGGCAATGCTCATGGCTATTTTACCAAAGGAAAAGTGGCGATCGGGGCCTCCAATCCGGATCTGATGGCAGAATTTATTGAAAAAGATGATCTGGTGATTCTCGGAAATCGTTATGAATCTCAGATCTGTGCATTGGATATGGATGTCAGCTGTATGGTGATCTGCCAGGGAGCTTCTGTGTCAGAAGAAGTGATCCGAAGAGCGGAAGATCAGAGCATTGTCATCATCAGCACACCGCATGATACATTTACGGTGGCCCGCCTGATTAATCAGAGCGTTCCGGTCAAACGGTTTATGACGAAGGCACCGTTGACAACATTTGACATGAATGATTACGTGGAAGATATCAAAGAAGTCATGGCAAAGAAGAAATACCGTGACTTTCCGATTCTGGACAGACACGGAAGATTCAAAGGATTCATATCCCGAAGACGGTTCTTAAGTGTAAGTAAGAAAAAAGTGATTCTGATGGATCACAATGAAAAAAGTCAGGCAGTAGACGGAATTGAAGAAGCAGAGATCGTGGAGATCATCGATCACCACAGACTGGGGAATATTGAGACGATGGGACCGGTATTTTTCCGCAATCAGCCGGTGGGATGTACGGCTACGATCGTATATCAGATGTACCGGGAATACGGGGCTGAGATTACACCGACCATCGCAGGGCTCCTGTGCTCTGCGATCATCTCGGATACATTGCTGTTCCGTTCTCCGACCTGTACATCGGTGGACGAAGCGGCTGCCAATAAACTTGCTGCAATTGCAGAGATTGATCTGGAAGAGATGGCACAGGAAATGTTCAGGGCAGGCAGCAATCTGTCCGGAAAGTCGGCCGAAGAGATCTGTTTCCAGGACTTCAAACAGTTTACGGTCAATGATACAAAATTTGGCGTTGGTCAGATCAATTCCATGAGTAAGGAAGAACTCCGGGAAGTAAAAGAAGTTCTGGAGCCATATCTTCCGAAAGTGCTGAAGGCACAGCAGCTTCAGATGGTATATTTCATGCTGACAGACATTCTGGGAGAATCAACGGAACTTCTCTGTTGCGGAAACAATGCAAAAGCCTACATTGCAGATGCATTTGATTTAAAAGAGGATGCCGATCCGATGATTCTAAAGGGCGTCGTATCCAGAAAGAAACAGCTGATTCCGACACTGGTCAGTGAGATTCAGCAGTAATAGTAATCGAAGACAAAAGGATGGAAAAAGTTATGGCGAAGCAATTGTGGAAGCCTGGAAATATGTTGTATCCACTGCCGGCGGTGATGGTCAGTACGGCGGATAAGAACGGTGCTGACAATATTATTACGGTGGCATGGACAGGAACCGTATGTACGAATCCGGCTATGTTATATATCTCTGTGCGTCCGGAACGGTATTCTTACCATATGTTAAGGGAAAGCGGGGAATTCGTTGTAAACCTGACGACGGAGACACTTCGGCGTGCAACCGACTGGTGCGGTGTACGGTCCGGGCGGGATGTAGACAAGTGGGAAGAGATGAAGCTGACCCGCGGAAAGGCCAATACGCTTCAATATGCTCCGATCATAGAAGAAAGCCCGGTCAACATTGAGTGTAAGGTGACAGAGGTCAAAGAACTGGGTTCTCACCATATGTTTCTGGCAGAAGTACAGGCAGTACAGGTAGAAGAAACCTATATGGATGAAAACGGGAAATTCAGCCTGAACGATACCGGCCTGCTGGCTTATTCGCATGGTGAATATCTGACACTTGGGAAGTCGTTGGGAACGTTTGGGTGGAGTGTGCGTAAGCCGAAGAAAGGAAAAAGGAAGAAATAGTTTTTTCGGTTATGGAGATATGTTAACTGCAATTTATATATTTTTATTTATTCTTCAGGGGATCACAACCGGTGTATTCATACATCTGATGCTGACCCCCGGATATAGTCCAAAAACAATATGGATTGTATGGGGAGTCGTATCCATATGGACTCCGTTCGGCCGTATGCTGCAAGGTGTTTCTGCAAACATGAAGCTCTTTGTTACGGTTTTGACAGTATTTATGTGGACTTTTGCGGCAATCCTGTTATACAGCGATCCGTTATGGAAACGCATTACAGCGCCGCTGTTGATATTGTGCGCAATGTGCTTTGCAGATGCGCTCTTAATACTGGTATTCTATCTTGTGGATCCAATCTATCTGGATGATGTGACCGGGATCAATATCCGGTCTACAATTCTGGCTGCATCGGCGGAAGCGGCACTTGTAATCATGTATATGTGTATTCTTCAGATCTGGAATCTGATCCGGGACAGACGGCTGATCAAGGGATATCTGCCGACGATTTTGCTTCCGGTCAGCCAGTTATGCTTTTATTCCGGGGCTAATCTGAGTGCCAAAGGACACAGTGATTCTTATTCCTTTGCCTTTTTTATGGGAGCAATTCTGGGATTCTTCCTGGATATCTACTGGATGTATGAGCTTTTATACCGCAGTCGACGTACGGAGGCGGAACGGGAGCTTCAGAAGCTGCATCACGTGATGGAACTGGAGCATGTGCATTATCAGGAGATTGAGAACAAGCGGGAAGAAATTGCCAAGATTCGGCATGATATCAACAATCAGATTCTGGCAGCCAGACATCTGATGCTGGAAGGAGATACAGACCGGTCAGAGCATATGCTGGATCAGCTGCTGGAGCAGGTATCGGCCACGAAAGAATATCCGTACTGTGGAGTCCCGATCATCAATGCGATTCTGAATGAAAAGAGCAGATTATGCGTACAGCAGCAGATTACATTTACAACCAATCTGTCTCTCCCTTCTGATTTTCAGGCGGATGATGTGATGCTGTGCAGTCTGTTCAGCAATCTGATGGATAATGCTATCCATGCAGCCTCCAGGGTGGATACGGAAGAACGCTGGATTCATCTCTCTGCAATCACAGAAGGAGGACTGCTGGTTATCAAGATAAGAAATGTGTCCGAACCGCCGAAGGCAGCAAAGCGCGGGCACGGAAAAGGTACGGTGATCCTTCGGGAGATTGCGGAAATGTATGGAGGAACCTATCAGACAGAGTATAAGGAGCAGATATTTACCGCAGTGGTAAGTATGAAGATGAAACATGAAAGTAGCAATATGTGATGATGATAAACAATTTTTGAAAATATTTAAGAAACAATTTGAGGGGATCTCTGCAGTTTCTTCGGTGGACTGCTTTTCGGAACAGAAAGATCTTATCGCAGAACTTTTAGCATCTTATGATGTGATCTTTATGGATCTGGACTGGGGAAAAGCGCATAATGGAATTGGAATCGCCGCTGAACTTGCCGAAATCAACTGTCCTTCCAGGATTGTCTTTGTGACAGCTTATATCGATCGCTTTGTTCAGCAGGTATATTTTCAGAAAATCAACGTTGCCGGATTCCTGCTGAAGCCGGTGGATCAGCAGTTGCTGCAGCAGTGTGTGGATATGATCGTCAGTCAGTTAAAAGAGGAAGATGAAAATATTCTCATAGTCAAAGAAAACGGAAGAAAGATTGCCCTTCGAATGGCGGATATACACTACATAGAAAGTCAGGATCACTATATGAATATCTATACCAGAGACAGAGAGCATCATGTTCCGGAGTCTCTGTCAGAATTGCAGAAGCGGCTGACAGAAGATTTTGTACGGTGTCATAAGGGCTTTATCGTGAATATGAGCTATATCTATGAGTACGGAGCGAAGCGGATCAGTCTGAAAAATCAGAAGGAGATACCGGTGGGCAGAAAATACAGTGAAGAACTGAAAAAGAGATATATAAGCTATATTGCCGGTAAGATCTAGACGCAGGTCAAAGACAGGAAAGAGACATCGATTGTGGGGTGGGGAATATGTTAACGGTTATCTATATTCTTCTGTATATTTTTCAGGGAATTACGGCTGGTGTGTTCATGCATCTGATGCTGACGCCAAAATACAGCCAGAAGACAACTTTGATGGTATGGATCATCACATCCATCTGGATTCCGTTCGGACGGATAATACAGGATATTTCTGACAGTGTGAATATATGTGTGATGGCTTTTGGGGCTGTCATATGGGTTGTGGTTGTATTCTTTTTATACAGTGATCCGCTGTGGAAACGTCTGACGGCTCCGTGGCTTACACTTGGTGCGACCTGCTTTGCAGATGCAATCGTTATATTGGTGTTTTATCTTGTGGATCCGGCTTACCTGGATGGGGTGACCGGAATCAATAACCGGACCATGATCATGGCAGTATCAGCGGAGGCGGCTCTTGTAATTGTATATATGTGTATTCTTCAGATCTGGAATCTGATTCGGGACAGACGGCTGATCAGAGGATATCTTCCGACGTTATTGCTGCCAATCAGCCAGTTTTGCTTTTCAGCAGGAGCGAATCTGAGTGCCGGAGGACACAGCGACTCTTATTCAATTGCATTTTTTCTGGGAGCGATTCTTGGATTCTGTCTGGATATCTACTGGATGTATGAGCTTTTGTACCGCAGCCGGCGAACAGAAGCAGAACAGGAACTGCGGGAGATGCATCATGTGATGGAACTGGAACATATGCATTACCAGGAGATTGAAAACAAGCGGGAAGAGATTGCCAAGATCCGTCATGATATCAACAATCAGATCCTTGCAGCCAGACATCTGATGATGGAAGGAGATACGGACCGGTCGGAGCATATGCTGGATCAGCTGCTGGAACAGGTATCTGCCACAAAAGAATACCCATACTGTGCCGTACCGATCATTAACGCAATCCTGAATGAGAAGAGCCGATTGTGTGAGCAGTATCAGATTGAATTCATAACCAGTCTGTCTTTTCCTTCTGACTTGCGTGCAGACGATGTGATGTTATGCAGTCTGTTCAGTAATCTGTTGGATAATGCCATCCATGCGGTGGAAGATATGGATCCGGGAAAGCGCTGGATCAGGATCTCGGCAGTTACGGAAGGCGGATTCCTGATTATAAAAACGAAAAATCCGTCCGAACCGCCACAGTCTGTAAAGCGCGGCCATGGAAAAGGTACGGTCATTCTCCGGGAGATTGCAGAAATGTATGGAGGGACGTACCAGACCGAATACCGGGAACAGATATTTACGTCTCTGGTAAGTATGGAGCTTAAGAAAGTATATGAGTCATAGGGCAGGAGACGGGAGAATGATGATGCAACTAGTGATTTATATTATGATATTCATTCTTCAGGGAATTACTTCGGGTGTATTTATGCACTTGATGCTCACACCGAGATACAGTCAGAAGTTCAGTATGCTGATATGGATCATCTCTTCCGTGGGCATTCCATTTGGCAGGATGATACAGATGGATTATGAGAACACAAAGCCGTTTTTCATGATATGGGGAATTGTAAAATGGTGTATCGTTGTATTTCTGTTATACAGTGACCCGATATGGAAAAAAATAACCTCTGTAATGCTGGCATTGTGTACGAATATTTTTGCGGATTCTATCCTGATTCTTGTGTTTTATCTTGTGAACCCCGGATATCTGGAACAGGCAGTCGGAATCAATACGTATGTGAATATCATGGCGATATCTGCGGAAGCATTTCTCATTATGGTATATATGTGTACACTTCAGATCTGGAATATTATCCGGGACCGGAGGCTCATCAAGGGGTATCTGCCAACGCTGCTTCTTCCGGTGAGCCAGGCCTTCTTTTCCGTCCGGGCGAATCTTGCGGTAGGAACAGGCGTGGATGCCTATTCGGTGTCGTTTTTCCTGGGAGCATTTTTAGGGTTCTGTCTGGATATCTACTGGATGTATGAATTGTTATATCGAAGCAGGCGGACAGAAGCAGAACGAAAACTGAAAGAGATGCATCATGTGATGGAACTGGAGCAAGTGCATTATCAGGAGATTGAAAGCAAGAGGGAAGAGGTTGCGAAGCTCCGCCATGACATCAATAATCAGATTCTTGCAGTCAGACATCTGATCAGTGAGGGAGATGCGGAAAGGTCGGAGCATATGCTGGATCAGCTGCTGGAACAGGTATCTGCTACAAAAGAATATCCATACTGTGCCGTACCGATCATTAATGCTATTTTGAACGAAAAGAACAGATTGTGCGAACAGAATCAGATTGATCTCATAGCAGATCTGTCTTTCCCATCTGATCTGCATGTAGATGATGTGATGTTATGCAGCCTGTTCAGCAATCTGCTGGATAACGCCATACATGCAGTGGAAAAGATGGATCCGGGGAAGCGCTGGATTCGGATCTCAGCAATTATGGAAGGCGGATTCCTGGTTGTAAAGACGAGAAACCCGTCCGGGAAGCCGGAGCCTGTGAAGCGCGGGCATGGAAAGGGGACGGTGATTCTGCGGGAGATTGCAGAAATGTATGGAGGGACGTACCAGACCGAATACCGGGAACAGATATTTACGTCTCTGGTAAATATGGAACTTAAGAAAGTGTATGAGTCATAGGAAAGGACAGAGAGCATATAGTAAATACTATGTGCTTTTGTCGTTCGCGGGAGAATCAGCGTTGTTTGCGAATGAGAAAAGATATATGAACGGAGTTTGTTATACTTAGAATATACCGGTGAGGAAAATAGATCCGGTTCCGTATAGAAACACGGAAGAATGGAGGATATATGAAAAAGATAAGACAATGTGTACGTTGGATGCTGCTGCTGTTTGTAGTATTGGCAGCTACAGCATGTGGGACCAAGAGTGAACCTGAAAAAGAGGAAGTACAGGAAGAAGAAATCGTGGTTGAAGAAGATTCCGATGAACCTGAAGAACCTGATCCGGCCGTAAAGATACAGACGAGCTGGGACGGCAAAAAGTTTGATGGCAGTGAACTTGTTAATCTGAAGCTGATATTGCAGGGAACCATGGATGATGGAACAGAGGTGTGTCTGAGTGAAGACTCTCCGCAGATCTTTGATGCGAATGATCAGCTTGTGGCAGATTACAGTAAAACTGTTACAGAAGACGGGGGAGAAATCACGATATCCATATATGATACATCAGCATATTTTGAACTTTCAGGGGAAGATGGAGACTATACGCCGGATGCCCAGAACAATGAGATATTTCAGGCGAATGGTGTGGCTTCGGTTACAGATGTCAATGAAAAAACATATGAATACAGCAGTGAATCAGGCATGTGCCGGGCTTATACGGGATTCTGGTTCTGGGGAATCTGCAATCTGGATCATGGTGAGATTTGTGAATATGATTCCATGGTCCTGAATCCGGGCGGCGAAGCGGATGACCCCAGGGAAATTGGTTCGGATGGGAATTATATCAGTGGATTGCTTGGTGATCGGGCAGAGGAAAACGACAGAATGGGATGTACAAGATCGATTCGCATTGAGAATGGACAGATTATTGTAGAAGGAAGCTTTAATATTTCTGACGATGAATATATGGATGGCAGAGCACCGACTGCATTCGGGACATATACATTTTCTATCAGTCCTGATATTGAATATATTGCAAGAGGTGGGGATGAACCAGAGGTCCTTACGGAAGAGGAATTTCTGAGTCTGGCACACTGTTATAATGGGCTGACGTTAATTTTAAGAATTAAAAATAACATAGTGATGCAGGCAGTAATCGCAAGCTAAGTGCTGTGGTGGGGGCTATGCGGTTATGTGATGTTATAAAAATAAAAATCAGTATTGTGGGCAGGAGACGGGAGAATGATGTAGCTGGTGGTGAGTATGATGCCCAAAGAGAATGACCGAGGAGGAGAGAAAATATGTTAAAGAGCATCTATTTTCTGTTATTGATTCTTCAGGAAATCACTTCGGGAATTTTTATTCACCTGCTTCTTACGCCAAAATACAGTCAGAGATTCTGCCTTGTTTTGTGGAGCGTTACTGCACTGTGGATGCCTGTTGGAAGATCAATCCAAATGGCATATGAGAGTATGAAGTCGGTAATCTTCATTAGTGGAGTGTTACTGTGGATGGCCCTTGCATTATTACTATACCGGGATCCGGTCTGGAAACGTGTAACGGCCGTATTGCTCACATTATGTGTGAATATCTTTCTGGATTCCAGCCTGATGCTTCTGTTTTACCTCGTCAATCCGGCACTGCTTGATCAGGCGGCAGGATGCAATGTGTATGCTGTTGTCATGAATATAACAGCGGAAGCAGTTCTTGTTCTTGTATATATGTGTACACTTCAGCTATGGAATCTGATTCGAGACAGACGTCTGATCAAGGGATATCTGCCAACGTTATTACTTCCAGTCAGTCAGGCATGCTTTGCACTTCGGTTCAATGTCGGAGTCGGAGGGCACAGTGATTCCTATTCTATGGCATTCTTTCTGGGAGCAATCCTGGGACTATGTCTGGATATCTACTGGATGTATGAATTATTATATCGAAGCAGGCGGACAGAAGCAGAACGAAAACTGAAGGAGATGCATCATGTGATGGAACTGGAGAATATTCATTATCTGGAAATAGAGAGCAAGAGAGAAGAGGTTTCGAAGATCCGTCATGACATTAATAATCAGATCCTTGCAGCCAGGCATCTGATCAGCGAGGGAGATACGGAACGGTCGGAGCATATGCTGGATCAGTTGATGGAACAGGTATCTGCCACAAAAGAATATCCATACTGTGCCGTACCGATCATTAATGCTATTTTGAACGAAAAGAACAGATTGTGTGAACAGCATCAGATTGATCTCGTAACAGATCTGTCTTTCCCTTCTGATCTTTATGTGGATGATGTGATGTTATGCAGTCTGTTCAGTAATCTGTTGGATAATGCCATACATGCGGTGGAAGATATGGACCCGGGAAAGCGCTGGATCCGGATCTCGGCAGTTACGGAAGGCGGATTCCTGATTATAAAGACGAGAAATCCGTCTGGGAAGCCGGAGCCTGTGAAGCGCGGGCACGGAAAGGGGACGGTGATTCTGCGGGAGATTGCAGTAATGCATGGCGGAATGTATCAGACTGAATATCAGGATGGGATATTTACAGCAGTGGTGAGTATAGAACTGAATCAGGAACACTGACAGGTAAGAATGACAGATTTTTATTGAAAAAAAGAGGGTTAATTGTTTTGTGACAGGGGAGAAATATGCAGCTGACGATATATATCATTTTATTTTTTATTCAGGAAATTACGGTAGGTGTATTTATACATCTGCTTCTCACACCAAAATACAGTCAAAAGTTTTGCATGTTAATCTGGATTCTTACATCCTGGACTCTGCCTGTCGAGCGGATGATACAAATGCATTCCGAGAATCTGAAGCCATTTTTCCTATTGTTTCAGGTTATCAAATGGATTGTGATTGCTTCTTTATTGTATCGTGATGCTATCTGGAAAAAGATTGTATCGGCCATGCTGACATTGTGTGCAAATGTATTCGGAGATGCACTTCTGATCTTTATTTTTTATTTTGTGAATCCGTCATATCTGGAAGAAGTAACAGAAATTGATGCACATGTGAATATCATGGCTGTATCAGCACAGGCTGTTTTGCTTGTTGTGTATATGTGTTTCCTTCAACTATGGAATCTGATTCGAAACAGACATCTGATCAAAGGATATCTTCCGCTTCTGCTTCTGCCAATCAGCCAGGGTTTCTTTTCTGTCTGGGCAGATCTAAGTGATGAAAACCGTACGAGTTCTTATTCCATCGCATTTTTTCTGGGAGCATTCCTGGGATTCTGTCTGGATATCTACTGGATGTATGAATTGTTATATCGAAGCAGACGGACAGAAGCAGAACGAAAACTGAAGGAAATGCAGCATATAATGGAACTGGAGAATATTCATTATCAGGAAATAGAGAGTAAGAGAGAAGAGGTTTCGAAGATCCGTCATGACATTAATAATCAGATCCTGGCAGCCAGGCATCTGATCAGCGAAGGAAATACGGAGCGGTCGGAGCATATGCTGGATCAGTTGCTGGAGCAGGTATCTGCCACAAAAGAATATCCTTACTGCGCCGTACCGATCATTAATGCTATTTTGAACGAAAAGAACAGATTATGCGAACAGCATCAGATTGATCTCATAGCAGATCTGTCTTTCCCATCTGATCTTTATGTGGATGATGTGATGTTATGCAGCCTGTTCAGCAATCTGCTGGATAACGCCATACATGCAGTGGAAAAGATGGATCCGGGGAAGCTCTGGATTCGGATCTCAGCAATTATGGAGGGCGGATTCCTGATTGTAAAGACGAGAAACCCGTCCGGGAAGCCGGAGCCTGTGAAGCGCGGGCATGGAAAGGGGACGGTGATTCTGCGGGAGATTGCAGAAATGCATGGCGGAATGTATCAGATCGAATATCAGGATGGGATATTTACAGCAGTGGGGAGTATGAGGATAAAATCTTTTTAAGTAAAATAACATATTAAATTATGAAAAGAGGAATGGCAAGTGTGTGTCATTCCTCTTTTCGTATTCAGATACTTGTTTAAAATAACATTTCAGAAAAAGCGTAATTTTCTTTTTGTTTATTATAAATATGGGAAAAGTAAAGATTATAAAATGGTACGTTTGGGATTAGAAGAGCGTCCAAGAAGATAGTCAACAGTAACGTTATAATAGTCGGCTAGCTTTATAAATACTTCAATTGGAATATTAATTTTTCCAAGCTCATATTTCGAATAGGTTGTTTGTTTTACGTGTAGATAATCAGCCAACTCTTGCTGGGTTTTGTC
>NZ_JAFBIZ010000100.1 GCF_021531995.1 Faecalicatena contorta | reverse complement strand
GCATCCAACCGTTCAAAAAGTCGAATGCTTCTTATATCCTATTGCTTATTTTGTTTATTTGAAGATTTTAATATTCCCTACCAGTGGCAGTGGTTTCTTCGTCCCCTTACATGCACTCACAATTCCCATAATCACAATAATGAAGATCGCAAAGCCTGCAACATCCAATACTCTGGACAGAATGTTATTTCCAAAATCAGTAAAGGAATACAGACCGAACACCGCTTCTCCGTCCAGCAGATCCAGAATTGCAGAGATCACCCACAGGGAGATCCCCTGATTCAAGTGCTGTTTTACATACTCCGAATTTTTATTGCCTGCAAGAAGCGGGATCAGTACCAGAAATCCAAAATAGGACAGAATGCCCATTCCCTTATTCTGTCGCACTTCCTCCTGTGGAAAATATTCCTCCTGCGCCTGTCCATATGTATTCTGTTCATATGTATTCTGCGTGTAGGTATACTCCTGGGTATTTTCCTGCTGGTCTCCTCCCTGTGCTGCCTGTACCGGAATCTCGGCACCGCACTTCGGACAGAATCTGGTCCCGTCCTCTGCTTTATATCCACATTTCACACAATATGCCATCTTTTAATCCTCCAGTCCCAGAATCTCCGCCAGTACTTCAATGATAATCTCATTGGTACAGGATTTGACATATCCCATCATATGAAGTGAGATCTCATCCTGCCTTTTCGCCTCTGTAAGTGCCGGATTCTGATTTGTTTCATTGATCAGCTGAATCAATTGAGGGGTAAGTTCTTCATATGTTTCCATCGTTGTCTGTGTCACCAGTTTTCTCAATTCCTCTTTCTTCGTTGGTATCATCTTATCCTCCTACCCGAAACTGCGGACTTTAAAGTCTCGCTGTGCTTCTCTTTGCTGGTCTTTCTTGGCGATATCCTGACGCTTGTCGTATAATTTCTTACCTTTTGCAAGCCCGATCTCTACTTTCACCAGACTGCCTTTGAAGTACACTTTAAGCGGCACAATTGCCATTCCTTTTTCTTTCGTCTTACCCATGAGTTTGTTGATCTCCGCCTTATGCAGGAGAAGCTTTCGCACTCTCAGTGGATCCTTATTAAATATATTTCCTTTTTCATACGGACTGATGTGCATCCCATAGATGAACACTTCTCCATTCTCTATGCGGATAAATGCCTCTTTGATACTGCATTTTCCCATCCGAAGTGATTTTACCTCCGTACCGTGCAGAGCGATTCCTGTCTCATATGTTTCCAGGATAAAATAATCGTGATATGCTTTTTTGTTGTTGGCAACCATCTTACCATTGCTTTTCGCCATAATTCATATCTCCTTCATCTGCAATCTCAAAATCTATTGTTCGAAGCAGCCGGTCGGTGTCGATCACTCTGACCTTAAGCTTCTGTCCCAGTTTATATATCTTATGTGTATGAATCCCCAGCATCTGATAATGCGCTTCCTCATATTCATAATGATCATCCGTCATATTTACAACGTGAACCAGACCTTCAATCGTATTGGGGAGTTCCACATACATTCCCCACTTGGTGATTCCGGATACCACACCTTCAAATACTTCTCCTATGTGCTTCTGCATATATTCTACTTTTTTCAATTTGACCGTTTCCCGCTCTGCCTCTTCGGCACGACGTTCCATCTCACTGGAATGCTTCGTCACTTCCGGAAGGATGCTCTGGTAATGCGCAATCTTTTCCGGTGTCATTCTGCCTCTTAAGTTATCCTTGATGATCCGGTGAATCTGAAGATCCGGATATCTTCGAATCGGAGAGGTAAAATGCGTATAGTAATTCGCTGCAAGCCCAAAGTGCCCTGTATTCTCCGGGGTATATCTTGCCTGCTTCATGGAACGAAGCGCCAATCGGCTGATCAGTGCCTCTTCCGGGGTATCTTCCACTTTTGCCAGAAGCTTCTGGATCTCTTTCGGACGGATCTCATTGGTTCCTATATGCATCGAATATCCGAAATTATTGATAAATGTCGCAAGTGCACGTATTTTTTCTTCGTCCGGCACCTCATGTGTGCGGTATACAAAAGGAAGTTCTCTCCAGTAGTATTCTTCAGCTACCGTCTCATTAGCCAGAAGCATGAAGTCTTCGATGATCTTTGTTGCCACATTTCTGTCATATGGTCGAATCTCAACCGGTCTTCCTTCTGCATCCAGAATCAACTTTGTCTCTGGGAAATCAAAGTCAATGGAACCTCTCTGTGTTCTCCGCTTGCGTATAATCCCGGAAAGTTCCTTCATAAGACGAAACATTGGTACATATTCCCGGTACTGTTCGATCTCTTTTTCGTCTTCATCTTCCAGTATCTTCTTCACACTGGTATAAGACATCCGGCGATCTACACGGATCACCGTCTCTGCGATCTCATGATCCGTCACATGACCGGATGCATCCACCTTCATGATGCAGCTGAGTGCAAGCCGGTCTTCTCCTTCATTCAGTGAGCAGATTCCATTGGAAAGCTTATGAGGAAGCATCGGAATCACACGATCCACCAGATATACACTGGTTCCACGCTCCTTCGCTTCCCGGTCAAGCGCACTGTTCTCCTGCACATAATTGGTGACATCCGCGATGTGAACCCCCAGAATGTATCCATCCACTTCCCTGGTCACAGACACCGCATCATCCAGATCCTTTGCATCTTCGCCGTCGATCGTCACCATCTGCCACTCCCGCAGATCCTTTCGTCCCGCCATATCTGCATCACTTACAGGCTTTGCAACCCGATCGGCCTGATTCATGATCTTTTCCGAAAATCCTACCGGCAGATCATAACCTTTTACGATCGACATGATGTCCGTTCCCGGATCATTGACATGACCGATGATCTCTACTACTTTTCCTTCCGGTTTCTTTCCCGGTTCTCCGTAAGACGTCAGTTCCACTACTACCTTGTGACCATCCACGGCTCCTTTGGACTGTTCCACCGGTACAAAGATATCCTGCGCAATCCGCTGATTATCAGGGATTACAAACCCGTAATTCTTTCCCGGACGCATCTGATACAGGCCCACAACTTTTGTAATTCCCCGCTCCAGAATCCGTACCACTTTGCCTTCCCGACTGCGGTCCTTCGGTTCTCTTATGACCACAACCTCTACCCGGTCTCCGTCCAGAGCACCTCCGTCTTCCTGTTCATCGATATAGATATCCGAATCTTCTCCTTCTATCATGACAAAGCCAAATCCTTTCAGGCTTGCGCGATACGTTCCTGTAAGTCTCCTGGCCTCTCCTTTACAGTACTTTCCCTTTTTGGAAAGATAAATCCTGCCTTCCAGCTCCAGATCTTCCAGAATCTTTCTCAGATCCTCCTTCTGCTCTTTTGAGACCTGCAGAAGAATGGCTATTTCTTTGAATTTCATAGGGATATACAGATCATCACAGATCAGATCGTAGACAACCTTTTTCCGTTTTTCATATAATGGATCCATCTCTTTCGCAGCCCCCTTATCATTTTCTCCCATTACACAAATGAGACACCCCCTTACAGGAGTGTCCCACCATTTTCCTAAAAATATGCTAATCCTACGCAAATACTTTTAAATTCAACACTGCTGCCAGTACAATAAACAGAATCGCAAGGAATTTTGTAGACTTCACCAGTGCACCTTCAATTGAACGACCCTTGTTCTGTCCCCAGTAAGAATCAGCCATACCACCAATGGTACCAAGCCCCGCTGACTTACCTTCCTGCATTAATACGATCGCTGTCAATGCGATACAGTCTATTGCAAATATAATCATCAAAACAATTTTTAAAATCTCCACTTTTCACACCTCCTGCGGATAAACCACATTTATTCTAGCACAGGAAACCTCATATAGCAAGATAAATTTAGGATTGTCGCAAATCTTTTGAACATTCTCCCAACCATTATCTTCTATTCCTCTCTGGCAAACGGATTCTCATAAATGGCCACATCTGCAAGCCTCTCTTCAATCCGCAAAAGCTGGTTGTATTTTTCCACACGCTCTGACCTGCATGGTGCTCCCGTCTTAATCTGTCCCGCATTAAAGGCTACTGCTATATCTGCAATCATAGAGTCCGCCGTTTCTCCCGACCGATGGGAAATAATCGTATGGTAACCGGCATTCTGGGCCATGGTAATTGCATCAAAAGCCTCTGTCAGTGTCCCAATCTGGTTGATCTTGATCAGAATGGCATTGGCTGCATGTCTTCGGATTCCCCGCTTAAGCCTCTCTGTGTTGGTCACAAACAGATCATCCCCCACAAGCTGTGTATCCGGCCCCATTCTGGTTGTCAGAAGTTCCCATCCTTCCCAGTCATCTTCATCCAGCGGGTCTTCGATAGACGCAATCGGAAACTCCTCCGTAAGATCGACATAATAATCTATCAGTTCCTCTGCGGAGCGGATGACTTTTCTGCCTGTCATCTTACCTTCTCCCTCAAATACATATTTTTTGAAATTTTTATCATATAATTCTGTTGCCGCCACATCCAGCGCGATCATTATATCCTCACCGGCCTCATATCCCGCAGCCCCCACTGCTTCAACCATGTACCGCAGTACTTCTTTTGCATCCTTCAAATCCGGTGCAAATCCTCCCTCGTCACCGACTGCGGTTGAATATCCATCCCTTTTAAGCAGTTGTTTCAACCTGTGATATACTTCTGCGCACATCCGAAGGCCTTCCCGATATGAGCCTGCTCCCGTCGGCATGATCATAAACTCCTGAATATCAATGGTGTTATCGGCATGCTTTCCCCCATTCATGATATTCATCATCGGAACCGGCATCCGCTTGGCATTGGTACCTCCCAGATAGGAATACACAGGCATTCCCAGAGCCGCAGCTGCTGCTCTTGCAGCCGCCATCGATACTCCCAGAATCGCATTGGCCCCCAGATTAGACTTGTTCTTTGTTCCATCCAGCTGAATCAGTATCTGATCCAACGCCGCCTGATCATATACATTCATTCCAATGATTGCAGGTGCAATCTTTGCGTTAACATGATCTGCAGCATGTCCAACACCCAGACCTGCATATCGTTTTTCATGGTCTCTGAGTTCCACTGCTTCATGTTGTCCTGTAGATGCTCCCGACGGAACGCTTGCTCTTCCACAGAATTCATCTCCTGCCAGCAGTTCTACTTCTATTGTAGGATTTCCTCTGGAATCAAGGATTTCTCTTGCGTACACATCTGTAATCGGCAGATATTTATACATCATATTTCCTCCTTCCACAGAAAATATTATGTACGAAATGCATAGTTATAATGCGGTTTTTTCTTATATTATTTCCGTAAACACCATCATCTTTTTCGTGTATCTACAATTGTTACTTATTTCAAGCACTCGTTTACCCAATTAATAAAATTCTCTGTTGAATTGCCGGTTCTCTTTGCCATAGTGTGTCCGGCACCCCAAACAGTCTCAAAGTCAACCTGTCTTCCGTAATTTTCCAATGCCAGTGTCAGATTCATTTCTGTAAACAATGCTGTGTCTCCCTGTGCAATTCCTGTCCGGATACGCCAGTATTGAGCCACATTGGAAGTCTGATATCCTTCATAATAATCACTCAGATAATACATAGGATTATACATATTAACACGATAATCCACCGTGTTTCCAAGTGTGTCTTTCTTTTCCAGATCTGCGGCATAGGAAGCTCCATAGGTCTCATTGTCTTTGAGCAGTTCAGTCATGACAGAATCAAAGTGCGCACCATTTCCATCATTGTAACCAAAGAGCATATTCTCTCCCTGTGTTGCATTCAAATCATCAAATGCTCCCACGCTTTTGCTTGCCTTCTTGCAGTTGGTAACAAAGTCTTCAATACTTGTAATGGTGGCTGTATTCGTTTCGCTGTCATATGATACCCAGGTGTTATCTTTATTCAGACTGTCAATATAGTCCTGAACTGTCTCATAAGTTACACTCTCTGTTTCTGTCTGTTCCTGCTGATCACGGTTTATGCCATCATTCTTCATCTGCCTATTCTCATCTGCAAAGCCTTCGACGTTTTCTATATCCGGCAGTTCTTCATTTTCAAATCTTCCTCTGCCCTGACCTCGGCCTCTCTCATCTGCCCCTGACCGCTTGATGCAGGTGTATAAGGAAATGTAGTATCAGCTAAAAAGTTGTTCAGAGATCTCTCCACTCCTGACTTGACATAATCATAGTAACTTCCCGCCTGATAAATTCCATCTTCTGACTGGGTGAGTGTGAGAACATTGCCCTCACTGTCCTTAAGTCCAAGTTCATTGATATACTGTGCAAACGCCTCTGCCATACCATCAGACAAAGCCTGCATGTCTTCATCAAGATTGCTTCGTGTCACTCCCATATTCCACTCATAAGCTTCATCTGCATAATCCAAATTTGTAATCGGGCACCAGCACATAGAACCTGCCACAGCATCACTGACTCCTTCCACTGCTCCGATTGCCTGCAGATACGGCGTGTACAGTTCACTATCACCGGTTGCTCCCATCAGTGCACTCTGGGCTCCTCCGCCACTCATTCCAAATGTAAAAATCCTGTCTATGCGTCCGGCACAAAAACACCCAGAATTTCATACTCTTCTGCTGCCGGATGTTCACAATACGAGATTCCAACCTGCCAATACACACCGTCACTCTCATTGTAATTCCATTTAGAATTGTCAATCCTGGACAATGAAGTGATTACTTCTGTTTCTGATTTCTCTGTGTTCTCCCCTGCATCATCCTGCATCGTGGAATTAACATTCCCTTTAGAACATCCCTCCAACACCAAGGATACCATAGCGATCATTGCAAATATTCTTTTACATTTCATTTTATACTGTTTCCTTTCTGTAAGTTACAACTAACCAACTTCTTAATATTTTATCACGACTTTGTGTTTAAGTTGTGTTTTGTTTTAAGTCCGGAAATGAAAACAGACATTCCAATGATCGCAGATGCAATCTTTCCGTTAAGCAGTTTTTCTTATGCTATTAAGCAGTTTTTCTTATGCTATTTCCGTTGACTTTTCATATAGTGAGCGTTACAATCGGAGATGGTAAAAGAATGTTTTTTTCATTACAAAAGAATTACATTGGGGAATGTTATTATGAAATCACAATTTAAAAACTTTGCTCTTCTTACCGTCAGTACACTGGTCATGGCGGTAGGTATCTATTTTTTCAAGTTTGCCAACAACTTTACGTTCGGCGGCATCACAGGTCTGGCCGTTCTGATTGCCAGATTTTCACCACTTTCAGCCAGTGACTTTACTTTTATTGCAAATATGCTGCTTCTTCTGCTCGGGTTCATCATTCTCGGCAAAAAGTTTGCAATCAAGACAGCCTACAGCAGCATCTTATTGTCTATATCGTTGTCTCTGCTGGAAAGACTATGCCCGATGGATGGACCTCTGACCGACCAGCCGATTCTGGAACTGATATTTGCCATCGTGCTTCCCGCATTCGGTTCCGCGATTCTGTTCAACATCGGTGCTTCCAGCGGCGGAACAGACGTCATTGCCATGATATTGAAAAAATATACCAGTGTCGATATCGGAAGGGCTCTGCTTCTGTCCGACCTTTTGATCACACTTGCCGGTTTCTTTGTATTTGATATTCAGACCGCTCTGTACTCCTTCCTTGGACTGAGCATGAGATCTACGCTCATTGACAGCTTCATCGAAAGTCTGAACCGCTCCAAATACTTCAACGTTGTATGTTCCAATCCGGAAGAAATCTGTTCTTATATAAAAAATAAGCTGAACAGAAGTGCCACGATCGTTCTGGCACAGGGAGCATTCTCCGGCGAAGACAAATACATTGTCCTGACAGTATTAAGTCCGGCAGAGGCTGTAAAACTTCGAAACTTTATCAAAGCCACAACACCGGATGCATTTCTTCTGATATCTAATACCAGTGAAATTATAGGAAACGGGTTCCACTCTGTCTAGAGTGCAACCCGCTTTTTATTCCTCATATTTATTTTCTAACCAGAATTCGCTATTCGACAATCAATCCCTGCGCTCTGATCACATCGATTACCTGATCTACATATTTCGCACACAGTTCATCTGTTTCTGCTTCCACCATAACACGGATCACCGGTTCTGTTCCGCTTTCTCTCACAAGGATCCGTCCGTCATCTCCAAGCGCCTCTGCCACTGCGTCCACCGCTTTTACTACTTCCGGATTCTCACGTGCAGTCTTCTTATCTGCCACACGAACATTCTTCAGAAGCTGCGGATAGATGGTCACTTCTTCTGCAAGCTTTGCAAGGCTTAACTTTTTCTCCAGAATGACTTCCATGATCATAAGAGAGGTCAGGATACCGTCTCCCGTCGTTGCATGTTTGCTGAAAATGATATGACCAGACTGTTCACCGCCAAGTGAATAGTTATTCTGAACCATATTTTCATAGACATACTTATCCCCGACTGCTGTCTTCTCATACTTCAGTCCAACCTTGTCGCACGCCTTATAAAGACCCAGATTGGACATGATCGTTGTAACGATCGTATTCCCGTTCAGACGTCCGTTTTCTTTCAGATATTTTCCACAGATGTAAAGAATCAGGTCGCCATCAATCACATTGCCATTCTCATCAACTGCGATACATCTGTCCGCATCTCCGTCATAGGCGAATCCCACATCCAGATGATTGTCTTTCACATACTGCTGCAGCACCTCGATATGTGTAGAACCACAATTGGTATTAATATTGGTTCCATCCGGCTCACAATTAATGACATATGTCTTTGCTCCCAGTGCGTCATATACACTCTTTGCAATGGCAAATGCACTTCCGTTAGAACAGTCAAGACCAACCTTCATGTCTTCGAAAGAGCGGGTTGCCAGTGAGATCAGATACCCAATGTACCGGTTTCTGCCTGCTGCGTAATCTACGGTACGGCCGATATTCTCTTTTTTTGCCAGCGGAAGTTCTCCCATCTCTCCGTCAATATAACTTTCAATCTTTGCTTCCACTTCTGCTTCCAGCTTATGTCCTTTTCCGTTGATTACCTTGATTCCGTTATCATAAAATGGATTGTGGCTCGCAGAAATCATGATTCCACAATCAAAATTCTCCGTTCTTGTTACATATGACACACTTGGTGTTGTTGTCACATGGAGCAGATAAGCACTCGCACCGGATGCAGTAAGACCTGCAACCAGGGCATACTCGAACATATAACTGCTTCTTCTTGTATCTTTTCCGATGACTACTTTTGCTTTATGATCCTGGCCGTAATACCATCCAAGGAATCTTCCAACCTTGAATGCATGTTCTACTGTCAATACTTCATTTGCTTCTCCACGGAACCCATCCGTTCCAAAATATTTACCCATATTGATTAATCTCCTTTATGCAGTTTAACACATCTGCCGATTTTTTGTACAATCAGCATCTACACCTTATCTATTATATATGCTTTTTTCACATTATACAACCCATAATACAGCAGATCCGAGATCCGTATTCTAAATTAAAGAGGGTACAGTATTCGCACCTGCACCCTCGTATATTCTCTGAAACCATTCAAATTCTAATGATGGAACAGACGGATTCCGGTAAAGGACATCACCATTCCATATTTGTTACATGTTTCAATTACATTATCATCTCTTACGGATCCACCCGGCTGCGCAATGAATTTTACACCACTCCTGTGCGCACGCTCAATATTATCACCAAACGGGAAGAATGCATCTGAGCCAAGAGCTACATCTGTCATCTGATCCAGCCATTCTCTCTTAGCTTCTCTTGTAAACACTTCCGGTTTTTCCTTGAAGATCTTCTCCCATGCTCCGTCTGCCAGTACATCCATATAGTCCTCTCCGATATACAGATCGATCGCATTGTCCCTGTCTGCACGTCTGATGGAATCAACAAATGGAAGATTCATTACCTGTGGTGCCTGTCTCAGCCACCAGTTGTCTGCTTTCTGTCCCGCCAGTCGTGTACAGTGAATTCTGGACTGCTGTCCCGCACCGATACCGATTGCCTGTCCGTCTTTTACATAACATACAGAATTGGACTGTGTATACTTTAAAGTAATCATGGAAATAGCCAGATCAATCTTCGCCTGTTCCGTCAGTTCTTTGTTCTCTGTCACAATATTTGCAAAGAAATCATCATCAATCTTCAGTTCATTTCTTCCCTGCTCAAATGTAATTCCGAATACATCCTTATGCTCCAGCGGCTCCGGCACATAATCCGGATCAATCTGGATCACATTGTAATTACCGTTCTTTTTCTGCTTCAGAATCTCCAGTGCCTCCGGTTCATATCCCGGCGCGATTACACCGTCAGACACTTCTCGCTTGATCAATTTTGCAGTATCCACATCACATACATCAGATAAAGAGATAAAATCTCCGAAAGAAGACATACGGTCTGCTCCTCTGGCTCTTGCATACGCACTGGCAAGCGGGGATAATTCCCCGAGATCATCTACCCAGTAGATCTTTGCAAGTGTATCGCTGAGCGGAAGTCCGACTGCAGCGCCTGCCGGTGATACATGTTTGAAGGAAGTTGCAGCCGGAAGTCCCGTTGCTTTCTTAAGCTCACTGACCAGCTGCCATCCGTTAAACGCATCCAGGAAGTTAATATATCCCGGTCTTCCGTTCAGTACCTGTATTGGAAGATCCTGTCCATTAGCCATGTAGATCTTTGACGGTTTCTGGTTTGGATTACATCCATATTTTAATTCTAATTCTTTCATGTCTGATCTCCTTATTGATTCTTATTCACAATTCTGGTTTCATATTTTCCTGTTTCAATATCGATAAAACGCACGAACAGGGACACTTTGTTATCTGCATTCAAACTGTTCCATAATGTCTCTGTAAATGCATCCATATCATCCGGAATCGCAATCAGCTTTGGTTCCCCTTCAAAACTTGGAAGCGGATTACCGTCACACTGATATGTATGAATGAAATGCCCCTCTCCTGCAGCCGGATTCTCATACGCAAATGTATAGCGGTTACAGCTTTCCGGATTACCATTGTTGCTCTTCAGGATTGACATAGCGTAATTGTAATTTCCCTTTTCAATGTGCATGATACCTGAAATTCTAGGTGTATAATTCGGGCCGTCCGGTTCAAATTCTCTGCTTCTTAATGACTGTTCAAAAGTCATCTGACGATCCATTCCCTCATAGATCGTATCTGTCTGGTCTCCATTTGTTACAATTGTCTTATTCCCCAACACGCGAACCGGCGCATAGATGATAAGACTCGGGTCTGTCAGTTTTGACGGATCGTATGCCTGCGTACGAATTCCTTCTCCTTCCTCCACAAAGATACGATTACGGCTGTTCTCACTTCTTCCCATAATAAAGTATGCTGTCACCGCTTTGGTTCCGTCCGCGCTTTTTCCTATGATGATCCCACGTCCCGGATAAGAATTATTCTGCAGTTCTTTCTCAATTGATAACATTTCCATGAATACGTCTCCTTTTCATTGGTATTTTGACCTGTTATTTTATTATATAT